>JAVEYB010000006.1 GCA_034003725.1 Candidatus Zixiibacteriota bacterium | reverse complement strand
GCATCCGGATGGATGTGTACAAATCGCTTCACCTCACTGCTCTCTTCTCCGTGTTCAAGTCGAAGAAGTGAGTAGTCGAGACCGTCAAGAAGTCGTCGCAGAATCAAGCGAGCGTTAGTGACGTCCAAATCATTTTCTGGATCCCCGCAGTCCTTGTTAGGCACAGTCATTTGTATTTACCTCCTATGGAAAAGATCTGTACCTACAGGCTATCACGTAACATATTTGCTGTCAATCAGATACAAACTCTGCGAGGGCTCTTTCAAATTGTTCGTAGTGATACTTCATCTTTCTGAAAGCGCTCTTCAGCTGACGCTTTGTGGTCGACACGGATACGCCAAGCTGCCTTGCGATTTCCTCAATCGTGTAACCTGACGCATGCAATCGGAGTACCTCTCGCTCCATAGTCTTCAGTCGACGTAGGCAGAGTTTGCCAACAGCCTTTTGGAAGATGTCATTGCTATCACTTGCCGGTGGCAAGAGATTCTCCCAGTCGCGAGACTCCGTCGCACACTCCAATGTGCTCTGTCTCACATCGTTGACACCGCCACCCCGTTTCTGAGCTTTGCTCTTGCATATAGCGTTTATCACGCGCCAATCAGCGAGTTGTCGGAAATGGCTCTCCAAGCTACGATCCGGTTGCCGAGTTGGATCATAACTTTCGGCGGCTATCAAGAGCGCTTTGTAGATCTCGGTTTCGGCCAGATCATATACATGCGGTGGTTGCCTCCTGAGCTCCTTAGCCAGTCGCTCTTTTAGATGTGGAAAAAGAACAATTAGACGTCTGTTTCTTTCACGGTCGGTAGCGTTTTGCACGAAGGAATCGCAAGCCTCAAGCTTTTTGCTCATCGCGGCTTGGCTCCTTATTCACAAGAGAATGCCAATACTCAATTCCGCGGCTAGCAGTGTGAATGCTTGCCGTTCGCAATTGACAAAGGCAGTTCCCGATGTACGATTTCTACCGTTGGGTTAGAGTGAAGATTCTACAAGTGGGTGTATTTAGTTGTCAAAGAACGTCTTGGTGATTACTCACCTGGTCATATACTAATATACAGCAACCCCCACTCAAAAGTGTCACGATTTCTGCCCTTTGCAGATAATTCTCTCAAGACCGCTTTTGACCTATCCAATTCACTTTCGGTGTATTTCCACAGTAAGCGCAGCATACCGCGCCTCATGGGGTTAAACCGATCGAATCAGTAAACGGCGATTGGTCTAATCCAGAATCGAAACCTTCGGTATGGAGGACAGATGAAATCCGCAGTAATCGTAATCGCCGGTTCGGGTCGCAGTCACGATGTGACAATCGAACCCGGAACCACCCCAGAGGACATCTTCCGCGATCTCGGAATCGGGGAAGACTTCGTCCTGTCAAAGGACAATGGCGCCCACATCTTCGGCAAATCGGAGAACATCTACCCGGAAGTCGATGATGGTCAAAAGCTGCATGCCGCGAGCCGGACCGACGTGGGTCATGTTGTCCATCACTATGGCGAGAGCCGCTAAACGTACTGAACCGCGTTGGAGCGGGGAGGCGTCGGGTAAAACCGACGTCTCCCACTCGCCTCCAACCAGAAAGGAGAACAGTCCATGGTCAATATCACGCGCAGGTTCAGGCCGCTTTGGATGGAACGCCGCTGGCAACAACGTGCCGGCTGCTATTTCTTCGGGTGGTATCGCGTCCCTCCATATGGAGCGTGGCAGGGTCGCATAATAAGGCGGCATGCCACCAGATGGTCTTACTTCATCTGCAATCCACCGGAGGAAGTACTCTCCGGTCCTCATGGCGCTTGTTTCCTGAGCAAAGGTAACGGCGTCTATGAAGTCCACTTCTCCCTTAGAGCGACATCGCTCGACGACGGAATACTGGCAATTGAGCAAACTATCAGGGAGTCAATTGAACAGCAACCATGAACGAAGCAGCATCCTTTCACAGGAGACAATTATGGAACGTGAGAAATTCTTCCAGCGCCTCACTGTCGAGCGGTTGGAGCAGTTGTGTCACAATCTTGGCCTACAGTCCCAGGAAGACTTCGCCACCCTCCGATCAGCATTGACTAAAGGCGATACGGCCGAAGCTCAGGCGATCTTCAGTCGACTGATGACAGACCATGAGCTTCTCTATGGTCTTGCGCATGCCAGAGCATTGGCGAGTGACACGCTGCCCAATCAATCGACTTTTCTGGTTAGTGCCGAACTGCTATATGACGGATACGAACAACTGCGGCGGTTCGACAACGAAGTCATCCTGTACGCAATCGGCACCGCCTTCAGCGACCTGCTCACTATCGAGCGAACGGTTGAGATCGCCCACGACCGCTCCGAGTATGGGAGGGCGACCTCAAATGCTGCTGCTACCAGCAAGGTATTGGCACAACTTGAGAAGCGGGGTAGCCTGCTGACGGCCTACCTGCACATGCATCCGGGCCGGGGGAAGTCCTCCAATCTGCCGTCACAAATTGATTTAACTAACCAGATGCAACTGGAAACGGCTGGCTATCGCACGGTGGGGATCATCTACTCGCGCGATGGCTATGCTCGCTTTTTCTCTCACCAAATGCCGTTTCACGTTTGCGTCACAGGGAAAGGAGTGCGCCATGCGGCGGAGAGACTGTACCTACTCACTGAAGTCTAAGTCGTTTCAATCTCCCGATCTGAGAAATCAGGGTACCGACCGCGACCGGGTATGGTCTCGCCAGGGAGGTTTCCCGTGGTGGAATCAAGAAGCTGCGTTGAAGTCAAGAATTTTGCAGGTCGGTGGGGGCGGCCTTGGCAGTGAGATATTGTATAGTCTCGTCAAGAAGGGTTATTCGGAAATCGATGAAATTGATGGTGACACGGTTGATCTGACCAACTTCAACCGCCAGCGGTTCACACTCAGCGATTTAGGCAAGAACAAGGCGATCTGTCTCGCCCGCAATGTTTCTAAGGATGGCTATTTGGGCAACCGCATTACGGCGTATCCTTACTACTTCGAGGAAGCTATTGAAAAAGGGATCGACTTTGCTCCTAATGTGGTTGTATGCGGCGTGGATTCCGATCAGTCGCGTCGGGCTGTGGCTGAGTGGGCTGTTCGCAAGCAACTTCCTGCCGTGTTTTGCGCTGTGTCGCGCGATGGCGACCAATGTTACTGTTTAGTGCAGCGACCGGATGAGGCCTGTTTCGGTTGCATCCTGCCGCACGCAATCAACAATGACATCACCCCCTGTCCCGGCGTGCCGGCCATTATCGATCCCCTCAAGCTGGCCGCCGCTCTGACATCATTCGCCGTGGACTCACTGGTTATGGGTCGTCCTATCGGCTGGAATTACCGGGAGATTCGACTGGCCGGATTCATGCCGGAGCTTGTTCGCACCGTCTCGAGAAACCCCGAATGTCCTTTGTGCTGCAAGAATCGTGGGGGACAGTCATGACGGCGATAGAATGGATACTCATACCACTATTTGAACGGCTGTTGGCTCGACCGCGGTCGGCGAAGTCGAATGCGAGTCCGGGTGCGGGACGATTGCAGATCGGAGAGGCAAGCGCCTTGACAGATCGTCGAGTCATTGAGCCGTTCGCCATCGAATTGTCTGATTTGCAACGCCACGTTGTCTCACTGGGCTCGTCCGGTGGCGGGAAAACGTCTTTGATATTCGTGTTCCTCGTGAGCCTGCTCATGCATGGCTATGGGGGACTGATGGTCGACATTCATGACGCTGTTCCCAAGTTTCTCTCGCTGGTAGCCCGGTTAGTCACCACCGGCATCCTGCCCAAGCGAGTCTTAGGCAGAATCCTCGTCGTCTCCTTTGATGACCAGGCCCCGGTGGTTCGATTCAATCCGCTGGCCAAAGTGACATGGGCCAAACCGCATCGAGTCGGGCAGCACATGGAATTGATGCTCCGCCGTCAATGGCCCGAGGCAACCTGGGGTGCGCCCTCAAGTGAATTGATAGCCAACACTTTCTGTCTTATGGCCGAGCATGGTCTGCCCCTGACGATGACTGAGCCGCTACTTAGGAATCCAGCCCTGTTGCATCACCATTGTCAGACTGTTCGCAATGAAGCCTGCCGTAATTACTTCCTCAATCGCTGGCTTCACCTGTCGGATTCCATGCGGGACTTCTACACGCAGGTTTTCCTCCCGCGACTCAGTACCTTTCTGGCCGATCCCAAACTCCGCGTCATGTTCGGATCGAATGCGTCCGACCTTGACCTGTTCCAATGCCTGAATGATCGCATACTCGTTCTCTTTGACCTCAATAAGGGCATTCTCGGGCGGGATGCTGAACTAGTCGCCAGTATCGTTCTGGCAGTCGAGCAACAGGCCGCCTTCGCGCGTTTGCCCATTCCGGAGCCGGAGCGCCACCTGTCGACTCTAATAATCGACGAATTCAATGCCTTGGCCGGAGTACACGAGATCATTGCCCCGGCCTTAAACGAGTTTCGCAAGTTGAAGATTCCGGTCGTCCTGAGCGGGCAATCGCTGACCGGTATGGACCGAGCAATGCGCTCAACCATTCTCACCAACTGCGCGGTCCGCTGCTGCTTCCGCATGGACGCCGAGAATCTCAAGACCGTAACGGCAGAACTGCAAGGGGAAGAACGGGAGTTACTCAGAAGCCGTATAGCCCGGCTCGGAGTTGGTGAGGCGATGGTCTTTGTCGGCGGGAAACCGGCCCGCCAGGTTTCAATTGACCATCTCCCGATTCCAGAGAAGCTCAATCGGACCGAGGAGCCAATGGTCCGTCAAATGTACCGCAACGTCGGCGGTGTAACGTGGCCACCGGCATCTCGTGATGAACACTCCAATCTTAGTGAAACGCCCAAATCAGAGGTACTGCCGGAATACGCGAAACCGGCGTCCGAAACTGAGCCGGACAGAGGCAATCATGACTTGCCGCCCGGCTATCACGAAGGGGGATTCTGATGAGAGCCAACCCTTTCAGACGGCAGAGTGCTCCCCGCTTGGTATTGACTGATCGGGATCAGGAGATTCTCATTTTGCTTGACCAGCATCTGCTTCTCACTCGGGAGCAGCTGCAACTGCTTCTGGACTGGCCGTGTGTGACCCGGATCAATCGTCGACTGAGGCAATTGTTCGACGCCGGTTTAGTGGAACGGCGCTTCCTGCCGGTTCAGTCAGGCTCCGCACCTGCCATCTACTATCTCGGCCGAGAAGCTATCAGCCACTTGGCATCGACAAACAGCCGTGATTCGGATACGTTGCTGCGCCGCCGACGTCGAATACAGCGAATGCCCGACAGTACACTGGGGCACGATCTCGCCATCAGCGACTTCGCCGCCTCATTCATCCGCCACTGTTTGAAAACCCCCGGAGGTGAATGGATCTCCTGGCTTAACGAATACGCCTTCCTTAATACCTGCCAGACGACCAAATTACCGTTGGCAGTCATGCCGAGGCCGGACGGGTATGGTCGATACGCCATCAACCGACTGCTGTACCACTTCTGTCTGGAACTGGATACTGGCAGTGAGTCTCTTCGACGCCTTCGCCGAAAGCTCCAAGCCTATCAGATGGCCCAGTCGTCCGGCTATTTCCGAAAGCTGTTCAAGCTCAGTCGGCTGACGGTGCTGATTGTAACCACGTCCTCAGGCAGAGCGGCAAATCTCGCCGCAAGACTGCAACAGTCGTCTTCACTGCGCGTATTGGTCGGCACTCTCCCACAAGTCACACATAACCCTCTCTTCGGCTCCGTTTGGAATATGCCGGGGCAACAAACGACCACTTCACTGCATCGTCAGGAAGTCACAAAGGAGCGTGGATAGCATGCGTTGGTGCCCGTCTTGCAGGAGAATCTCACCCGGTCAACCGGAACGGTGCCACTATTGCGGCCGCACCTGGAATCTCCGGCTTTGTCCGAGCGGACACGAAAACCCGCCCGATAGTCAGTACTGCGGGCTATGCGGCAGCGCACGGCTCAGCGAACCGGCACAGGGCGGAAATGTCGTCAATGGGCTGTTCGCGCTTTTTCAACATCGCGGTCACATTGCCCGCGTTCTGTTTTCCATCGCTGCCATCGCTTTGGTCTGTACTGTCCTATTCAATCTCGGTGCCTTTGCGCCGCTGCTGATCGCACTGATTTTTCTATTCATCGTCCTCTGGCTCTCCACGGGATTTCTCCACGATCGTCTTCTCGCGTTTATTGTGAGTTTTATCCGGGCTGCAATCGTGAGAGCCAAATTGCCTGCTATCAGAAGGCACCGTCGGGGACGCCAATCCGGCACTTAGTGGAAGGGAATCCAATATGTATAGTCGTCTTAACTCTTATGGAAACAACAGCCTCTCGGCTGGTTATCAGGATGTATCTCAGGACCGCCAAGCGGTGCACTGGTTGCACCACCCGGGTGCACCTCTCTGGATGAGACCCCCGCTTCCCGGCCACTTGATTCGGATTGATATTGCCGCCGGTGTTGAAACACCACCTATGCCACGTGGGCAGTTCGACATCATCTATGCCGACCCACCCTGGCGCTACCAATGGTCAGGAATGAATCGCAAGATCGAAAAACACTATCCGACTATGGATCTGGATGACATCAAGAACCTACGGATACCTTCGGCTGCCGATTCGGCTTTATATTTGTGGACGCCTCCGGCCATACTTGGCAATGCGCTGGAAGTCATGGAGGCCTGGGGCTTTCGGTATCGCAGTCACGCCGTGTGGGACAAGGAGATTATGGGGCTTGGCGTCTGGTGGCGGAATCAACACGAATTGCTGCTCGTGGGCCGGAAAGGCAGATTTCCGGTGCCGCCACCGTCACAACGGCTCCGCTCGGTGTTTCGTGAGAAACGAACTATCCACAGTAAAAAGCCGCATTCGGTTTACGAGATGATCGAGCACATGTACCCCGGCATGCGGTATCTGGAGTTATTCGCCCGGAACCGCCGTCGTGGCTGGAAAAGCTGGGGCAACGAGGTATAAGGAATTCGCTGATTGGATGCCTGGATGAACCGTCTCTATACCCCAGAAGAGATGTCGGAATTGCTCGGCGTTAAGCTGTCTACGATCTACCAGTGGACGCACATCGGGTATATTCCACATTTTAAGCTGGGGCGGTTTGTCCGGTTCCGGGATCGCGATGTCCTTGAGTGGCTGGAATCCAGAAAGAGGAATGGTAGAAAGACAACAGCGATTGATCTCGAGTTTTGACACGGATTCTGACTTGTGTCTCTCGGTTTGAAACGGCGCAATATGTCGGCAGTTTTGCAAATCTGCCGACATATTAGGATAAAGCGATCATAACTAAGGTCGACGAAATAGCTGACCAGATTATTCAGATAGTCAATCAGTCACGTTTGTAGCCTTTATTGCTTCCCCGTATGACGACAGAACGGCCTTTTCCATCTTGGCAACCTCGTCGTCAGAAAGGAGGTCAAAATGATCCCTGCGCTTACCTTTTGATAGTCGCCCCCCATTTTGCAGACAGAATCGAATGAAGAGGTCGATTTTCTGGTCAGGCAAATCAACAACATCCTGTATGGCTTTCTTGGTCTCGTCATAGCTGGCAAGAAAAGCCAACTCGGTCGACAGTTCAGTATCGATAGTTCTGGCGATGAATCGAAGCAGCGCTTCGGCTTGAGGCGACATATCGATATACCGATACCAAATTCCGGTGTCGTTGTGAACGGTCATGCGGCCATCTTCATCGAGCGAATACTCAACTAACGGCATGAGCTTCTTGGAAAAAGCTTCTAACGAGTCGTCGTACTCAGCGGGATTCTTCAGCATGGAGGCAGAAATGGGAAACATGACGCCTTTTGGCGTAAATCCTCGACGGGCAAGGACGTTGTGAATCAGAAATCGATGGATTCGTCCGTTACCATCTTCGAAGGGATGCAAAAAAACGAATCCATAGGCTATGACCGCCGCATGGATCGCCGCCAACTGGTCACTTGTATCCATCCGCTTATGGCAGGCTATCAATCCTTCCATTAAGCCTGGCAGATCATCGGGCTTCGGGCTGACGAAATGCACTTTCTCTTTGTGCCACGGGATTGTTTCTCCAACGTAGTTTTGGTTCTCCCGGTAATCGGGAGCTTTGAACCGTGGATCGACTATTCGGTTCTGGAGCTCAATCAACTTTTCCTTTTCGCAGAAGTCTTCCCGCTCGGCGAGTTGAAGCAGCGCCACAAATCGTTCGGTACGGGTCGATGAGGGCCTGATGTTCTCGATCTCAAATGACGACTTCGTCTCCTTTGAATAAAGATAGCTGAGCGCTCGCTTCAACAATTCCGGGGGATAGGCAGACACGATTTGGCGGCAACGGGCAGGAAGGTCTTCCGCCTCCAATTCACGTAGTACGGCAGTACGACGAACCATTGGACAGAATTGATTTCCGCCCAGCAAATTGTTGTTGATCCGCTGACGTCGGATTTGTTCGCCGGGTTTGATAGTGTAGTATTCATCCGTCTCAAGCAGGTCGATATAGTTGCCTTGCTTCAGGTCCTGCAAGTCAAGCGATCTGCCGGTCTGTAATTCATATAGGAACCATATTCGCCGGCTGTATTTACTGGTTGGTTTCGAGCGAATATATTCGAGAATCTGCTCTTCTTCTACCGCTTGAAACAAGTTGGCCAGAATTGCCAGATTCGTGCCATCATACTTCAAGGCAAATTCGAGATGGTCTCCTGTGGTGTCTCCTGGCCAATACTTGGGCGGAAAGACTTCTTCGACTACATATCCATCTGAGTGAATTCGATGAATTCCGCTTGTCGTGACTAGTGACCTATGCCAATTTGGAATGACATCAAGCGAAAATCGCTCGATAAGCGCTGAATATCCCGCGGGCCTTTCAATCGATTCAACATTAACTGAATTCTCCACTGCTACCTCCGGAAAATCGATTACAACACGGAAAATATTGTTTAATTTACACGCAAGTCAAGAAAAATAATTACACGTGGTCAACCGCTGAAGAAGCAGAAAAACAGTTACGAGGCCGGAAAAACGCTTATATGCGACCAAGGCCGTAGCTAAACGATTACGTCCAAGAAGATATGTGGATTCAATCCCAACCCGCTCGACAGAGTGCCGGAAACTCCGGCTTCACCGTCGAAATGCTATTCGGAATTGCTCGGCGTGAAGCTCTCCACTATTTACCAGTGGACTCACATCGGGTATATTCCGCATTTCAAGCTGGGGCGGTTTGTCCGGTTCAGGGAGCGTGAGGTAGGCCGATGGCTTGATTCAAAAGCTATAAATGGGAGATGAAGCAGGACTACAGGCGTTCTCATGCACCAGCCGTTTTCTTGTTGACTGACAGCCGTCAATTGCTCTTATTTACTATTAGTTGCTAACTGTTAATACTGGAATGCGAGAAATGACTAACTGGCTGACTCTGAGCGAGGCCGCTGAATACTTGAAGTTAGGCAAGTCAACAATTTACAAGTTGGCTCGCGAGCGAAGTATCCCGGCACACAGAGCGGGCCGGATCTGGCGCTTCGATGCTGCTGAACTTGATATGTGGATGAAAAGTCGGTCAAAATCACCTTCCACGGTGCGAAAGTTCAGTAGCAGTGGAGCTTGAAAATCGCATTCCCGATATGGAAGTGAAATAATGGCTCGCTCGGATATATTACTGTCTTTGGTTCAATCTGCAAATCGAGGCGATATGGTTGCGTTTCGCAAGGCAGTTGAAATCTTGATAGCTGAGGAAAGATCGAAGAAACACGATGTGCTGGCTGACAGACTGGCAAGTGCTCTCAGTAATGGCGGGTCCAACGGATTCTCAATTCAATCGAGAGGTGAAGCAAGGGATCTTCTTTTCGAGTCGCAAGCAAATCGCACCTTCGACGACTTGTTCCTTCAAGATGAAATCAAAGTCATCTGTCAACAATTCATCGAAGAACAACATCGGTCAGACTTGCTAAGAAGTCATGGACTCGAACCACGCAACCGAATCCTCCTTGCAGGATCACCTGGTAACGGCAAAACCAGCTTGGCTGAAGCCATTGCGACTCATTTGATGTACCCTTTTTTCACGATTCGGTATGAGAATCTAATCGGCAGCTACTTGGGCGAGACAGCCTCACGACTTCAAAAAGTCTTTGACCATGTGAAAACTAGAAACTGCGTCTTGTTTTTCGATGAGTTTGACACTATCGGCAAGGAGCGGGGAGATACTAAGGAAACTGGCGAAATCAAACGCGTCGTGAGCTCTTTGCTCCTTCAAATGGATAGATTACCCACGTATGTTGTGGTCATAACAGCCAGCAATCACCCGGAGCTTCTTGACCGAGCCGTTTGGCGTCGGTTTCAAATACGATTGGAGCTCACAACCCCCGGATTGGCACAAATTGAATCATTCATCAAGACGGTTTCTCAACGGGCAAAGTGTAATTTCAATTACAATTTAAAGACCTTGTCCAGTAAACTTAAGGGATGCAGCTATTCCGAAGTTGAAGAGTTCTGTTTGGAAGTTGTTCGCAGGGCGGTTTTACAGCACAAGCACGATGATGCCAAATCCATTGTTTCAGAATCCTTAAGACAGTGGCGGCTCAAGTTTTCGGCATAGAATGCCGGGGCGTAGTTTATGGCCGAAAAACCTATCCTGATCTTCCCCAATCCCAGGTCTATTGAGAGAACCAAGAAGACAACCGGTTTCGGATCTCCTGACTATCGTTATCCCGATGTTAGTCGTCAAAAAGACAGATTGACTCCGCAGTTCGACAGAATGAGGCAGTCCCTTATCTCTGATTCCTCGGCAGGCCTTGAACCCGAGACCGTCTTGGTGTTGGAGGTAGTTGGGGAAATTGAAGATTTTGCGCGTGCCGCGAGGGCAATCCAGGGACTTGAATGGCTGGCAGAAATTGACGCTGATGCGATCACCCCAGATGAAGACTTTTATGTGCCACCGAGAATCGGCAAACGACTGCTCTACTCCGAGATTGAAGACATCAATTCGCGACAGTCGTCAGAATTGTGGAAATTACTTGAAGAACACGAATACATAGATGCTACTGGGTTCAGGACCAGCAAACCGCTAGAAAGTTTTGCTGCACTGATACCGCCTGAGTTCGACGCCGAGAAGCAGCGGATAATGGATGTGTTGGAGGAGGCTTCCGTTCCTACTAAGAGCCTATCTTGTCGGCTATTTATGAGCATGAGCAATCAAGGGGCCATCGACGAATTATTGCGCTTGTGGCAACAGTGGGATTCTAACAGGAGGTTGCCAAGAGGATATCAGAAGTGGTCGGAAATTTTCTCCTACCTCAGAGATATAAGACGTTGGGACGTTTCGGATAGATTGAGAGAGACCGGAGTAATCGAATACTGGCGAACAAACCTGAGCTTTTATCAGTCTCAGAACATTGCCGTGCCTTTCGAGGTCGAACTATGGTATCGAGGGGATAATCCGAAAAGGGACGATGCAATTGAGCACGTTCGAAGACTTGTTGCAGCGGAAGAGGGGCGTGTTATAAAATCATGTACTATTGATGAGATAAGGTTTTGTGCCTTAAAGGCAGAGCTTCCAGCTTCAAAAATCCAGGGAGTGTTAGAATCTCATTATGTTGACCTATTTCGAAGTAATGATGTCATGTTCTTCCGTCCGACTGGTCAATGTGCAGTGCAAATAATGCCTGATGGAGAACCCGGATCATTCACTTCAGGGACCACAACGGGAAACCCGGTCGTGGCACTGTTCGACGGTGTGCCCTTTACCAATCATGCACTGCTAGATGGTCGCATCCGTTTTGACGACCCAGATAACTATAGCAGCAGATATCAGGCCACCGACCGGCGGCATGGAACTGCGATGGCATCTTTGATATGTCATGGAGAACTCGATTCTCAGGAGGAACCGCTTCATAGACCGATATACGTGCGACCTATCATGGCACCTAATCGAAACGGTTTGAACAGAATTGAACACATACCTGAAGATGAGTTTTTCGAAGATTTGATCGAGAGGGCTGTCCGACGACTATTTGAAGGCACGGGCGGCAGCGAACCGGTCGCTCCGTCAGTCAGAATAGTGAATTTGTCGGTCTGTGATCCTGCTAAGGTGTTTTATCATCGAATGAGCTCGATGGCGCGATTACTGGATTGGCTCTCTTATAAGTACGGGCTTCTGTTTTGTGTAAGTGCCGGAAATATCCTTGACGACCTCGACATAGGGCTCTCGGAGAGTGAGTTCTTAGCTTTACCCGCTGCGGAACAAACCAAAAGGTCAATTGGCATCATACATACCAACTCAAGAAATTACCGGATCATTTCGCCAGCGGAATCGGTGAATGCCATTACTGCTGGGGCACTACACAAGGATCGTTCGAATGGCAGCGCAACAGGAAATCGTATCGATTTGTTGCATGATTCGAATCTCCCTTCACCAATTTCACCATATGGCTTCGGTTATCGATCATCTATAAAGCCAGACATGTACATTCCGGCCGGCAGACAGTTCTATCACTTTGTTAACGGTAATTCTGCTCAAATTAATAGGTCTATACTTCCGCCAGGACAAAGGGTCGCTACGGCACCTAATACTGGTGGTGACACAACGCGCACAACTTATACATGCGGTACTAGCAATGCAGCGGCTTTGGCATCACGTTCTAGTGCGCTCATATGGGAGTCAATCGAAGAATTAGCTCAACAGCTCGAAGTCAGCATACCGCGCGACAATATCGCACCAATCATTAAGACGCTCTTAGTACATGGCACTTCATGGGGAAAAAGCCAGGAATCCCTGAATCTGTGTACAAACGGAAGCTTGGATAGAAAGTCCTTGACGAGATACTTGGGATATGGAGTGCCAGACATAGGGAGGGTCTTGGAATGCATCGATCAACGAGTAACGGCTTTTGGGTACGGTCGGATAGGAAAAGATGAGAGACACGAGTTTAGGCTTCCGCTCCCTCCGTGCTTAAATGGTATCAACGACTCGCGACGTTTGACGATAACCCTTGCCTGGTTAAGTCCAATCAATGTCATGAATCGAAACTATCGTAAAGCCAACCTTTCATTTGAACCAAGCAAGATTGGTATTGCTGATGATAGAATCGAAGCGGATTGGCAGAAGGTCAGGAAAGGCACCGTGCAACATGAAGTATTCGTCGGCCATAGAGTTGCCTCATTTGAGGAAGGCGATGCTCTATTGATCCCGGTCGAGTGTCGCGAGGATGCCTCAACTCTAGATGAATCTGTTTGCTATGGACTTGCTGTGACTTTGGAAGTCAAAGAGGACGTTGACTTGCCAATTTATGAACAAGTGAGGGCAAGAATCGGTGTGCCTGTTCCTATTCAAGAGAGGGAATGATCATCCCTTCAATTTGTGCCAGATTTGTGCCAACTTGAATGAAAAACACGCTGATTTTCCAGAACCACACAAAACCACATAAAAGCTGTAATTCGCTGTGATTCAGCGAGTTATCGCATAAGTCGGTGACCGTCAAAAAGTTGCAAAATGGGCCTTTTTCGATTCCCCCCACCTCCATTTGATTATGAATCGGTGCACACCAACATACTACATATGTCAAGGGTTCGGTGTGGTCACCTCCAATGCAATATCATAACATTCAGGTATTCTTCGGATTACAAATACGTACTAATCGCTGTGCCAATTCCGGCAATTCACCGACCACTCGAATTTGCTCATGGACTTTGTTGTCTTCGTGCAATTCTCAAAGTCGAGAGTGAAATGCTGTGATTAGAAACCTCAAATGCGAGATTTGTGGGACCAAGGAATGAAAGAAAGTCAGTAACTGCAATATCAGTGTCATTTCGTGGTCAGCGTGAGGGGGGCACATTCTTCGTGCGATACCACTCGGACCAAGCCGACCGATCTCCCACATCCACGCCGGTGCATTGTCGCAACAGCGACTCGGCCTCATCGCGTTCTTCCTTCGAACCAACCCAAAGTAATTCGATTAACGCATGTATCACAATCTCTTCTGAATTTGCATGTAGGAATTGGCGGAGTTGAGAAGCCCTTTCGGCAGGGGTCGGCATGTTGTCCCCTCTCTCAAGGGCGGGCGAGTCGGGAAGAAGCGATGTGAATTGATGGTCGTATCGGCCTGCCAGCGGTCCGGTGGCCTGCGACAGGCGGTCGAGGATCCCGGTATACATCGTCAGATCCGCCACCTTTGGTGCCACGCTGTGCGGTGCGGAAATCAACCAGGACGACCAGGCTTTTGCCTCATCGGCTAAGGCATCCTTACTATTCAGGTCAAGACGGTGCGGGAGTTGACCAGAGACAGCGTTAAGATACGGGAGAAGCAGCGGCCAATATGCCCTACTGAAATCATCCTCAGGGTCAACAATCGAGTCAAGCGCTTGGACACACAGCCGAGTGACGTTCATCGACGGAATCTGCAGGATCGGTGTGCCGCTGATCACGCGGTGATTGTGAACGATGACTGCATCGTATCGGTGCGGTCCGGACACAAACGCGCCTACTTTCTCTTTCACTCCGGAAATCGGAAGTGCGTACGCCGCAGTGTTGGTGGCGAAGTCGTTCCGCCAGACGCCCCAGTAGTCCGGAGTTACCTGACCTATGGTCATAAAGGAATCGGGCAGCGCAGAGTCGAGGTACGATGCCAAGTACAACCCCTGGAATTCCTTGTCGTCTGCCCGCTTCGTCACCTTGCCCTTCTGCAGGTGGGCCTCGCCGTAGAAGAGCAAGAGATGACCCGCACCAGGACGAGACAGAAGGGACTCTATTCTTCGCGCTACAAGTGAATCGCGTTCGTGCATGAAGTAGTAGGACCGTTTGTCGAAGGACCAGGTGGCCCTGTCAATTGTCGGCTCGCCTGGCAATACGGCAAATGAGATCCGCCGATCATCAGACGCCTTCTGATTGAACGCGTTTACGCGGGCGCGCAGTTGCCCCAGTCTATCGAAAAACTCCAGGTCGGCGGTGGTGAAGACTCCGGAACATATAAGTGGCAGAGTGAGAATATCGCTCGGATCGCCACTCACCATATACTTCTCAACCCGGCCCACCGACAGTGAATCGAGCTCCAGTACCAGCGACAGGTCGCGCGGGATAGAGCTCTCGACTACTGAATCCGCTGATGCAAGCGCGAACCAATACAGCAGTCCATCAATGACTGTCTCGCGCGGTTGCCATTGACCATGGGCGTTGTCCCCGAGCAGGACGACGCGGTTGCGCGTGAGTGCGTCCAGGATATAGGCCTCTGTCGAAGAAACGGCATGCGATTGAACGTAATTCTTAAACCGCTGTGACTCATTTGACTGGGAACAATTGCATAAACAGGAGACAACTGTGAAAAGCAACGCCAGGCCGAGCGGTAAGGCCTTCCGGCCCGGTCTTACAGATTGGTAGTTTGAGTGATTTTCGGTCATCGGTCCAATCCTTCTGTGGCGGAGTCATGAACCGGTAATTGACAGCCCTTCTCGGCCACTCTGATCTTCCGCAGCTCACTTGCAGCCCAGTCTTGAACCCATGAACAGTGTGGCGGCGCGATCCATTGTAGCGTTGCGAGCAATTGGAGCGCATCGCGCCGCGCATTGTTCCGGGCCAGGTGCTCGGCCCGTTCCCGGACCTCCGGTGAATACCTGCTTGGTCTTGCCATATGCGTAATCTCTCACATAATTCTGTCTCCGGCAAGCCCGGGGAGGTTCAGTCATACTGGAAGCAGGTGCATGGTCAGCCGCTGTTGTCGTTGTTTATTTGCTTACCTAGTATAATAGGTATCTCAGGAGACGCGGATGCATGCCCCGCAACGTCCTCAAGCCCGCCGAGGAGTTCCCGGACTGGACGTGCCGGCAAGTGTGACCATAACCCATACACTCTTAGACTCCTCTCGATAGCCATTTCGGAATAGCCCTCGCGCTTCAATTATATTATTGTTGGGTTATTGTGTAACAAGGGAGTGACAAAATAATGAAGGCACTTTTAACGATCTGCGCCCTACTGGCAACTCTCACAGTCTCGACCAAGGCGATGGTCGCGGCTCAGCGTGCTGATTCAGTACTTAATATTCTCGGGGCAGATTTTGTGCGCGGAGTGAATGATACAACTCGAGTGGAAAGACTTGCAGCGGTCAACAATATCTATGATGCTTCTTTGATTGAGGAACTCGGCAATGAGCGACTGCTTGGGCTCTTTGAACGGATTCACAGTGACTTCGGTGAGCTAACGTATCACCACAGTGAGTCGACAGGAAACCATCTACACATATTCGCTCAGTCGCTGAAGGACAAGCAGTGGCATGACTTTCAATTCGGGCTGACCTCCGGGGCCGAACCGAAACTGCTCAAGATCGTATTCATCGCGGACGTAACAGAACCGATCTATCTCCCCAATGGGCGGATTGAAGATCCGTTCACTCTTCGGTGGTTAGACAGCTATGTCGACAAATTGGTCAAAGAGAATGATCTGGCATCAGCCATTCTGATCGCGCGAGGCGATTCGGTCGTCTATGAGCGGTACACGGGATTTGCAGATGTTGCCCGGACCAGAAGAATAGGACCATCGACCCGCCTCAATCTTGGTTCCGGCAACAAGATGTTTACGGCGCTGGCGATAATGCAGCTTCGAGATGCCGGAAAGCTCAAGCTGACGGACACGCTTTCCCGCTACTTTCCAGACTATCCGCACCAGCAGTTTGTCAGATCGGCTACCGTCCATCACTTGCTCTTCTCATACGGCCGGGCTCGGCGATTACTGGACTGATACGTATGAGCGGGCCTGGGACAGTATCTCTCAAGTCGAGCAGATGATGCCGTTTGTTCACGTCGATACACCCACCTTTGCTCCCGGCACGAAGTTCCAATACAGCAATTCGGGATTCATACTTGCAGGAGCCATTATCCAGAAGATGGCATCGGCTGATTACTTCGACTATGTTCGAGAACATATTTATCGGCCGCTTGGGATGACCGAGACGGATTCGTATTTGAAATTGTCGTCAGACACAACATTGGCTGAGCCTTTGTCGAAGGGGAAGACGGGGTGGGTTGAAGCAAGTCACGGACTTCGCGGAAGTTCAGCTGGGGGTGGTTACTCGACGCCGCGAGACATGCTCAGATTCATGCGTGGGCTGAAGAATGGAACCGTTCTCAAAGAGTCATCAGTGGCAGAGATGATCACACCCAAGAACAGCGGCTTGGAGGACAAATTCCCCTATGGCTACGGTTTCACCTTGGGCTTGAAAGGGCAACGGGTCGTGTCTTATGGTCATGGTGGACAGGCGCCGGGGATCAATTTTGAAGCGCGCTATTTTCCTGAAGTCGATGTCACGTTCATTATCTTCTCGAATCAGGATAGCGGTGCTTACGACGATTTGAAGAAGAACATCGAGAAATTGATTACGGGAGATCGCTAAGGGCTACTCACGGCGTCAAGGCTTTCGCTGTCAAATTGCCTGTGAGTCGCCAGTCCATTGTTCCGGTTCTGAGGCCCGCCAGATGCGTCACTATTTGATCACAATGACCAGTAAGTCCTTGTGCCACAACACGAGTATGGGGTTCGATTCCCGCCACCCCTATTTTGTATAACCAATTGTAAATCAATAGCTTATGGAGGTAGAATATGTTGGATCATTTACTTATACCCCCGTCCCACTGCTATAACTCTGAATATCGTGCAATAACTTACGACGATTGAGGACACAGTTTAGTCACAGGTTTATCCTGTAAAGACCAGACCAAGGTAGGTGGGTGACTCAAGATAGTGGAGCGTAACATTTGCTTTCACGACTCGTCTAATAAACAATGAACATCGGAAAGAAAGTAAGACAAACGGCCGGAAGAGAGTCTGAGTCGAAATATCAAGCTGCATGTCGAGTACTTGTATGCATCCTTGTTCTGATATCATCGCCGATAATGGGTCAGAATCTTGATGGCAAGATCGCATTTTATTCGCCACGAAACGGTCGCGACGATATTTTTATCATGAACGCCGACGGAAGCAACGTTGAGCTGGTTACAAAGGGTAAGGACGGAGGGAAGTGTCCGGATATCTCGCCTGATGGAACACGCATTGTTTTCGTCTCTCTCCGCGATGGCAACTCAGACCTCTATCTGCTGGATCTTGTTTCCGGGACCGAACAGCGTCTGACCAGTCTGCCAAGCGTTGAGCGCCAGCCCAAATGGTCGCCCGATGGCGGGCAAATAACCTTTCAGTCGGATCGTGATGGCAATTACGAAATACACGTCATGGATGCCGACGGCACCAACTGGCAACGTCTCACTAACAATGAGGCCGAAGAGCTTTGGCCAAACTGGTCACCGGACGGAAGGCAGATCAGCTTCAGCTCCAACCGTGACGGCAATTGGGAAGTCTATGTTGTTAACACCGACGGAAGCGGTCTCCGCAGGCTGACAACCTCGGATCTTGATGAAACCGGTGTTTCATGGTCACCCGACGGCACCCGGCTGGCTTTCCGCAGTGGCCCGGCACGGCAATTTCAGGGTGACATACACGTTATGAATGTTGACGGCACTCATGAAATTACGCTGACCGACTTTGACGGTGTGGAGGAAAATCCGGTCTGGTCTCCCGATGGAAGACAAATCGCCTTTCAAACCATGAAGGACGGCAATTTCGAAATCTACGCAATGGACGCCGATGGTTCAAATCTGAGGAATCTGATCAACCACCCGGCGAATGATTACTGGCCTTCGTGGGTGTCACCGTCGTCCGGATCGCACACAGGAAAGTGTCTCCCAGCGAGTGCAGTCGAATTGCATATCCTATATGACAACAACTCTCACAACGACCGTATGTCACCGGCACATGGTTTCTCTTGCTTGATCGAAGCCGGCAACGAAACTCTGTTGCTCGATGCCGGGGGGGACGGTGAACTGCTGGTGTCGAATATGGCGGCCGGCGGATATAATCCGCAGGAGATTGACATGATAGCGGTTACTCACTGCCACGCCGACCATATCGGGGGACTGCCGTCCGTGATGCGTGCTTCGCAGCGGCAGGCAAAGTTGTTCCTCCCCTGTGGCGGATCGTCCGGCAACATTGCCGGCCGAGCTCTGTCAACGATCGACTCTGCTACGAATCTTGCAGGCGATGTTATCTACGTTGAAACGCCGACATCTCTTTGTGCCGGAGTCACAACTACTGGACCGGTAGGAAATGGAATTCATGAAGAAGGTCTCATCATCCACACCGACGCTGGGGCAGTGCTTATCACTGGATGTGCACACCCTGGAATTGAACGGATTGTGCACAGGATCTCGGAATTGACAGAAGAGCCGATCCTGCTGGTTATGGGTGGGTTCCACCTCGCCGCCGAATCGCAAGAAATGATTGACGTTCTGGCAACGAAATTGGAGGGCCTGGTGAAGTACATTGGCCCCTGTCACTGCTCGGGGGATCTGGCACGAGAGCGTTTTAAGAACCGGTTCGGCAATCGGTGCCTGGATCTGGGAGTCGGAAGCACACTCAAGATATCCGACCTGATCACCAACAACGAACACTGAGGGAGAGTTGATGGCCCTGAAGGCTGTTCTCTCTATTGCTGTCGTTATAGCCAGCATCTCTTGGGCTACGACCCGGGTCGGGGCAGCCCAAAACTCCGGCACTGCACAAGTCATTGATTCCAACACTTCCAGCTCGATCCGGTCGCTGCTTCAGCAACCACTGGGGAACGATGAGGCATATGTTTGGTATCTTCTTCACTGCGGCTATGCGGTCAGAACCGGGACTAAACTGCTGATTTTTGACTACGTGCGCTCGACGCGCGACTTCCCGGATACTATATCAGTGCCATCGCTGGCAACCGGGCGAATCAACCCAGCCGAAATCGGAGACCTGGACGTATATGTATTCGTTACCCACAGCCATGAAGATCACTTTGACTCGATCATTCTCAACTGGCAGAAGGAAGTCGACCGAGTGACCTACATCTTCGGATGGCAGGCCACTGATGACACCAGTCATTACCATCTTGTCGGTCCGAGGGCGTCGCTTCAAATCGGCAATATGGATATATATACAATCAACTGCCTGTCGGGCGTCCCGGAAGTGGCGTATCTGATCAGAACCGACGGCCTGACCATTTTCTTTCAAGGTGACTATAAGACCGATTCGATAGCCGACCTTGATTACTTGCTAGAACAATGCGACTCCGTAGACATGGCCTTTCTTGGGTCGCATACACGACGGTGGGGCGAGGCTTCGACGAGAATATTGAAAATAATGGCGAGACTGAAACCTGAAGTCGTTTTTCCGATGCATTATGGTGGGAGAGAGCAAGCCTATAAAGAATTTTTTGAAGAGTGCAAAGAAAATGGACTTGAATACCTCATTGAATGCCCGGAGAAACCCGGTGACATGTTTCGGTATCCCCGCAGCAGTGCGCCTTGAATCGAAAGGAAAAGTGAAAATCGGTCACAATTTGGTCACAATACAGTGTAAGTCCTTGTTTCGCAACGCGAGTATGGGGTTCAATTTCCCCACCTCATTAAATGTGGCCGATAGGTCAGAATACATGTGTGCAGCTGTCGACAACGGCGAAGAGATCTCCCATTCGATCGACTCGGGCTTTCCGACAGTTGTCCGATTTCGGTCAGGCGTCTCGCCCGACGATCGTGCGAGATCAGCATTGCGCTTCACCCCGCTGCGCCAGGCAATCGGTCGGCCTCCACTGAACAATCACCGACCCTCTTTCACTCCACGTCACCGGCTTGCCTATTCCGGCGACTCGCCGTACGTTACGAATGCCCAACAAACGGGACAGCGAAATGCCGGCAACACGAGGTGAGCATAATGGACTCTATCAATCGCTCCAGAGAGACTTACTTTCTAGATAAGCTGTTGGATCAAACGTTCGGTGAGGAAGCCTCGGAGCAGATCCGCGCGTTTTTGTCAACAGAACACATCTACGTATCGGCGACCCGCGAGATAGTGACCAAGCTGGAGAATCTCAACGACGAGTTCAAGTACAGCCAGCATCACAACCCGATCCATCAGGTCACGGCGCGCGTGAAGACCCCCAGGCGGATAGTGGAGAAGCTGGCTAGAAAGGGCCACGAAATGACCCTGGCGTCGGCTCGGCAGAACATCCACGACATCGCAGGAGTCCGCGTGATTTGTTCGTATGTCGACGATCTGTATCTGGTGGCCACCTTGTTAACATCGCAGAGCGATATCGAGTTGATTCGGGAAATAGACTACATCAAGAACCCAAAGCCTAACGGTTATCGCAGCCTGCATCTGATTATTGCCGTACCTGTATTCATGTCATCAGGCCCCGAGTCGGTCAAAGTCGAGATTCAACTCCGCACCATTGCCATGGATTTCTGGGCGTCGCTGGAGCATGAGTTGGCGTATCGTCTTGCTGACAAACAGACAGAGCAGATCACCAGGGAGTTGAAAGACTGCGCCGACGTGATTTCGGCGACCGATATGCGGATGCAGAAGCTATACAACGCGGTTATTCAGTCCGGACTTGGGTAGTCTGCACTCATGCGCGCGCCTGCGGATTCCGAGGGCATCGCCGACGCATTAACTGAGCTGAAAGAGTTTTTCCACGAATGTCTGACCGCCGCGGATCTAGGGAAAACCCCTAATTTCCACCGCGCCATTTTCGTACCCAGCCTCATCCTCTGATACATCAATCATAAGTCAATGACCGAAACGCGCTAATCCGGAAGTCACCCTGTCTTTCCTGATTAGCCTCTCCGATTATCCGGTGGCGCCCGATAGCCGCGCCACGGCAGATGCCGTTACTTCATGACAAATGAAACAAACGAGCCAAAAGTCGCGTCCGCGAGCAGCATCACAGCCAGGGGCGAGTGCCCCGGTTGGCACCCCTCCGGGGTGGTAATCGGAGTGAACAGGCGACATTGGTTCATGCGCACACCTTAATGGAGGTTTCAGATCATGAAGGGTCAGCGAGTTGAAGCACGGGTCCTGAAGCAGCACGGTGCCACCACCGATTTGCTGATCAGGGCCGGAGATGCGGTTGTGCAGGCAACCTACTCCGAACTGGCTCCCTGTGAGTTTCCCATCTGGACACCGACACCGGTGCAGGTCGAAGTTCCTTTTGACGGTGTCAAGCGGCACGTGGCGGGTCTATCCTCGGAGAGTTTTCCTCACAAGCTTGCCGACGGTGGATTGCCGAACACGGTCAAGTTTCCCGTCTATTCCCACCAGGCGGCGTCGACGCTCGAGGCGTATGAGCATCTCGGTCGGGGAGCCCACGGTGCAAGTCGTCCGGGCGGCGCCATGTCTCGGGAGCCGCTGGTGGCGCTCGGCGTCTCCGCGTCAGGATATACGGCCGACGACCTGCGCATCGAGTTCCACTGTGTGTTGCCTTTCTGGCCCGATGACACCGCGGTACTCGTAACGCTGAACTGGTATGACGGCGAACCGAACGAGGGGACGCCCAATCCGGAATGGTATCTTCGCGGCACCGAAGGGATGCCGTTCGAGCAGGGGCTTCGGTCCATTCAGGAACTATCGCTTTTGCCGGCTCATCTGACGAACCAGCGTTACAACCTCACGGTGTCGCCCTGGAAGCTGGGCGAGACTCTGCTCAACGACCCCGGTCACGAGGTCAATCACAAGATCTGGCAGCGCGAATGGCGTTTTTCGAGTCTTGACGCCTTCAACGGGGCGCTCGCGCGTGTTTGCGACGGGCTGTTGGGGCGGGTGACGACGGAAGAGCAATCGCTGGCCGGGCAGCGGGCCTGAGGAACGATCAAACAAAAACAAGGAGATTACCATGCGTATAGCCATTCCCAAAGAGATTCTGCATGCCGAAAGACGCGTTGCAGCCATTCCGGAGACAGTGGAGAAGTTTCGCAAGCTGGGATATGAGGTAGCGGTGCAGTCGGGAGCGGGAGCGGGTATTTTCGTGACCGATGCGGCCTACGAGAAAGCCGGTGCCGAGATTGTATCGAAGGTTGAGGATCTGTTCAGCAAGGCTGACGTGATCCTGAAGGTGAAGCAGCCGATTTTCAACGAGGAAGTCGGGAAGCACGAAGTGGACATGATGCCTTCGTCAGCTATCCTGGTGACCTTTTTGCATCCGGCCTCACCGGACAGCCATGAGATGGTCCGCAAGCTTGCCGCTCGCGGCATCTGTTCGTTCACGATGGATGGTATCCCCCGGATATCGCGCGCGCAGCGCATGGATGCGTTGACCTCGATGAGTACGGTGGCCGGTTATCGGGCGGTGCTCGACGCGGCCGAGTATCTTCCGCGGTTCCTTCCGATGGTGGGGACGGCGATCGGCGCGATAAAGCCCGCGACGGTACTGGTGATCGGCGCCGGCGTTGCGGGGTTGCAGTCCATTGCGACGGCCAAGCGACTCGGTGCGGTCGTCAAGGCATGGGACATCCGGGAGTCGGCCCGACAGGAAGCGTCCAGTCTCAACGCGAAGGTCGAGGGTTTCGATGTTCCGGCCGAGCTGGCGATTGCCGAGGGCGGCTATGCGAAGCAGCTTCCCGACTCCTGGCTGAAGAAGGAGCAGAAAGCGATTCGGGACATGGCCCATGAGGTCGACATCATGGTTCTGTCGGCCCTCGTTCCCGGTTCACTGGCTCCCACCATCGTGACCGAGGAGGCGGTGGCGTGTATGAAGCCGGGTTCCGTGATCATCGACATCTCCATCGACCAGGGCGGGAACTGCGAACTCACGAAGCCGGGACAGGACGTGGTCAAGCACGACGTTCGCGTGTGCGGCGTGCAGAACCTTCCGGGTCGTATGCCGATGCAGTCGTCGTGGCTTTACGCCAACAACATGTACTACTACATCGAGAACCTGTTCAAGAAGGGATCCCGGACGCCCGATCTCGCCGACGAAATCGTCCAAGCGTCGCTCGTTACCAAAGACGGCAGCATTGTCTACGGGCCCGCGCTTGAGGCTATGCATGAAACCGTGGCGGCGAAGTAATCGACCCAAAGGAGAAGTACCGTGGCTGATCTACTACTGATGCTGACCGTGTTTGTCGTGGCGTTCGGAGTGGGCTATTTGCTCATATCGCGGGTTCCTCCGCTGCTGCACACGCCGCTGATGTCGATGACGAATGCGGTATCGGCCGTGACGATCCTGGGCGCCATCCTGTTGTTCACGGTGCCGTCGGGAACGGGTTTGAGGCTTGTCGGCATGCTTGCGCTTGTGACGGCAGCTTTCAACCTGATCGGCGGATTCGTGATCACGGACCGGATGACGCGTCTGTTCAAGACGCACGAGGATCCACACGTGAAAGGCGAGGACCGTTAAATGGCGTTTCACAGTCGCCGCCGCGTCCAGGGCTCCCGTCTGCGTGACATCGGATGTCCGTTGTCGCGGTGGCGGGCCCCATCTCGACCGCCACAGGGCGATCCTGGCGTACCATTCCTGGCGCGGCGCGGCTGTGAAGCACACGTGAAGTACCGCAACCAAATATCTGCTCCGATCGGGCAATCGTGTCGGAGGTTGGAACGAGGCAGTGGTGCACGCCGTGCACGTACCGAGGAGCAGCTTGATCGGGGTAATACGCATGGATAATACTTTGAGACTCGTTCTGGAGCTGGCGATTATCGCCTTATTAATCGTCGGCATTCGACTGTTTCGCACTCCGCGTGGTGCTCGATGGGGCAACCTTACCGCCTCGGTGGCGCTGCTGGGCGCGATTGTGTTGGTTCTGTCGACCCATACGATCCATGGGCTCTCGTGGCTGGCCGTGGCGCTGCTTGTCGGCGGCGCAGTCGGTATAGTCGTTGCCGCGCGGGTGACGATGATACAGATCCCGGCCATGGTGGCATTTCAGCACGGCGCCGGCGGCGTGGCGGCGTGCACCGTCGCGCTGGTCGAGTTGACGCGGTCGCACGCGGAGATGACGGCGCTCGGGGAAGTGTCAGGATATCTCGGGCTGGTGATCGGGGCAGCCACCTTCAGCGGGTCGATGCTGGCGAGCGCCAAGCTGGCTGCGAAGATCCGGCAGACGCCGACGATACTACCGAATCACAACGCCGTGTTGTTGCTCGTACTGGCCGTGATTGCGGGTCTTTGCGTGGTAGCAGCCGCAACGTCGCCTTCAGGCGCCATTCCCGTGCTGATCGGCATTCTTGTGGCGTCGATCTTTCTCGGCTGGGTATTCTCAGTCCGGATCGGCGGCGCCGACATGCCGGTGCTGATCTCGTTTTTGAACGCCACAGCGGGACTGGCGGCGGCGTTTTGCGGCATCGTGATCCAGAATCAGCTGTTGATCGCGTGCGGGGCGACGGTCGCGGCTTCGGGTTCGATCCTGACGGCGGTGATGTGCAAGGCGATGAACCGAAGCTTCGTGCGCGTGCTGTCGGGCAACAAGGCGGCGCCGGCAGCGGCCGGGCACCCGGCGGTCGCCGAGGAGAAGCCGTCGGTCACACGGGTCGTTCGGAGCTTTTCGGATGCCATGGCTGAGGCGAAGGACGTTCTTCGGCAGGCGCGCAGCGTCATTATCGTACCGGGATACGGGATGGCGCTGGCCAAGGCGCAGTTTCTGGTGGCGGATTTGTGTCGCATCCTCATGCGCATGGGGAAGAAGGTCAGTTTCGCGATTCACCCCGTCGCGGGTCGCATGCCGGGTCATATGAACGTTCTGTTGGCTGAGGCGGAAATCGATTACGACTTGCTTCGGGAAATGGACGAGGTCAACCCCGAGTTTGCGGATACGGACGTGGTGCTGGTAATCGGGGCGTGTGACGTGGTGAATCCGGCGGCCATCATGAAGGCTGACACGCCGATTTCGGGCATGCCCATTCTCAACGCGCACAAGGCGAAGCGCGTGCTTGTGTTCAATCTCGACGAACGGCCGGGTTACTCCGGGGTGCCGAACTCGCTGTACGATGAGCCGACGACGCTGTTGTTGTTCGGAGACGCCGCCAAGTCGATCGGGGACGTATTGGAGAGTTTCGAGCCCGTTGGTCGTTTGGAAGGAGCGAAGGTATGAGTATCACCACGAAGCATCTCAACGAGCGTTTGCTTCAGGCGGAGTATGCGGTACGCGGGCCGATCGTTCAGCGGGCACAGGAGCTGGAAGCAGCCGGGCAAAAGATCATCTACTGCAATATCGGCAACCCTCAGGCGCTGCAGCAGAAGCCGCTGACGTATTTTCGCCAGATACTGAGTCTTGTCGAGTACCCCGATCTGCTGGAGAATGCCGACGTGACGCGGCATTTTCCTCGGGACGTCGTGGAGCGGGCGAAGTCGATCCTCGCGCGCCATCCGCACGGCACCGGGGCGTACAGTCAGAGCGCGGGTATCCCGTTTATCCGGAACGCAGTGGCGAGCTTCATCGCACAGCGTGACGGCATTCCGGCCGATCCCGCCGCGGTCATCATGACCGATGGGGCCAGCAAGGGGGCGCAGGCGGTTCTGATGGCGCTGATCAAGAAGAGCAACGACGGCTTCATGATTCCGATTCCGCAGTACCCGCTGTACAGCGCGAGTCTCGAGCTTTACGGCGGCCGGCAGATCGGCTACCTGCTTGACGATGACGAGCACTGGCAGCTCAACGAGACGACGCTCGAGAAGAGCCTGGAGTCGGCGAAAGCGAACAAGATCAATCCGGTGGGGATCGTGGTGATCAATCCCGGAAATCCTACGGGTGCGGTCCTGACGGTGGAGAATATCCAAATGATCATCGCGTTTGCGCGTCGGCACCACCTGTCGATAATCGCGGACGAGGTATATCAGGAGAACGTCTACGCGGCGGGACAGCAGTTCCATTCGTTCGCCAAGGTGATGGGTCATCTCGGGGTGACCGATGTGCCGCTGTTCAGTCTGCACTCGATCTCGAAAGGGTTCCTTGGAGAATGCGGCCATCGCGGAGGGTACCTGGAGATTCGCAACGTGCCGGACGACGTGTTGGCGCAGTTCATCAAACTCCAGTCCATCAGCTTGTGCGCGAACGTACCGGGCCAGATTGCGGCCTATCTGATGGTATCTCCACCGCAACCCGGAGAGCGGAGCTACGAGACCTATGTCGAGGAGCGTGACGCGATACTGACGGAGTTGAAAGCCAAAGCGCTCATTCTCGGCGAGGGGATCAACAGCATTCCCGGCATGTCGGTGGATGTCCCACAGGGCGCGATGTACGCCTTCGTCCGGTTCGAATTGCCCGACGAGCGCGGGGTCGATATCGGGCGGATGTCGCCGCGCGAGCTGGCGGCCTATACGGAAAAGCGGGAAACCGACTACTGTCTCGCCCTGCTTGAGAAGACGGGCATATGCGTGGTGCCCGGTTCCGGATTCGGGCAGAAGCCGGGCACATATCATTTCCGCATGACGTTTTTGCCGCCGCGCGAGGAGATCCAATTGCTGATCGAACGGCTGAGTGACTTTCACTGTACGTACACAGGCGCCCGGGTAGACTCTGCGGGCGTGACGGCGATGTCACGCTGCTGATGGACGGCATGCGGCAGCCGACGGGCTGCCGCATGTCCTGCCGAGGGGGGCAGGAGATTGCTATGACGACGAGTCGTCGGACAAATCGAGCGAGGTAAGTCCTTCGCGGATCGCGAACTTCGTCAATTCCGCCACGGTCCTGATATCGAGTTTCAGCATGAGGTTTTTGCGGTGCGTTTCCACCGTTTTCCGACTCACGTTGAGTTTGGCGGCGATATCGGCGGTGGCAAACCCTTCCGCAATCATCTGCAGGACTTCCCGTTCGCGTGCGGAGAGTTTCTGCAGGGCGGAGCCGAGGGCGGGCGACAGTCGATGCGCGTAGTCCTCGACGACGACATCGACGATATCCGGACTGAGGTAGCGGCCGCCCCGGGTGACGATCCTGATCGCCTCGCTGAGTTCGGTGAAGGCGCTGTCTTTCAGCACGTAGCCGGAGGCCCCTGCGGACAACATGCCTGCGACGTACTGTCGGTCGGCGTGCATCGAGACGGCGAGGACCTTGATGTTGGGCATTTCGGTCTTGATCTGCCGGGTAGCCTCGATTCCGTTTAATTCGGGCATACCGACATCCATCACGACCAGATCCGGGGAGAGTTCACGACAGAGGCGCACCGCCAGTCGCCCGTTGTTGGCCTCACCGACGATCTCCATGTGCGGTTGTTTTTCGAGCAGGACGCGGAGGCCCTCGCAAAAGAGCCTGTGGTTGTCTGCCAACAGAATCTTCATCGGTCATTCCTCCACGAGTTCATACCACGGTCCGTTCCGCAGCCGGTACCCACAAATGGACCCGCGCGCCCTTGCCGGGACTCGACTCGATGGTCAGTCGTCCGCCCAGATGAGCGAGCCGTTCCCGGATACTGAATATCCCGAACCCGCCGCTCGCGGATGGATACCGATTCTGTTGTTCGGGACCGAAGCCCACGCCGTTGTCCTCGATGCAGACATGCACGGCATGTTCTTCGCGCTCCAGGCAAACGCGCACTTCGGTGGCGCTGGCGTGTTTGACGGCATTCGTCAGGAGCTCCTGAATCGACCGGAACAACATGACCCGGACGCCTTCGCCGAGCAGGAAATTCTGGTCGGCGCCGACGACCTCGATGGTCATTCCGAACTGCTTTTTGAAGTGGTCGCACAGCCACACAATCGCCTGGTAGAAGCTCAGTTCGTAGAGGATGGGCGGGCTGATTTCGGCCGTAATCGAGCGGGCCTCGGCAATGATCTGCTGGACGAGCGTCAGGACATCCCCGACCCGTTCCTTGAACGCCTCGGGAAGGACGTGTCGCAATGTCTCCAGCTTGAGTTTGGCAAGAGCGAGGCCCTGGCCGATGCTGTCGTGCAGATGCAGAGCCAACCGTCGGCGTTCGCGTTCCTCGGTCAACGTCAGCTCAGACGCCAGCGAACGAAGGTGCTGCTGATATGTCGCGAGCTGGAGTTGGGATTCTTTCAGCGAGTAAGCCTCGGCGAGCCGGCGAGCGACGATTGTCAGCAGGCCTTTTTCCTCGACGAGAAAGTCGGGTTCCGAGCCATCGGGCAGCGGCTCGAAATAGCCCACCTCCAGTGTCCCTATTTTTTCTCCGACTGCCAGAATATCTTCCTGTATCAGACAGATCGGCTCGCGATAGCTTGAACTGCGGTAATCGCGGTTTTTCATACTGATCCGCGCGCAGGCCAATTCCGGATATTGCCACGCGGAAGGCAGAACGTTTACGATTTTCTGGAAGACCTCAGTCAAATCGACGATTTTGGTCTCAAAGAGAGTCGATACGGAGTGGATGACTCCCAGCTCCTTGATTCGTTCGGCGAGCTCACGTGACCGTAAATGCAGCTCGTGATCGAGTCCTTTTCGGCTGCCCGAACCGGCTGCGGTTGTCTCCTGTGCGCGGGCGGGGCTTGCCGGGAGATCGGAGGGATTTCGGGGGTTTTCTTTCGCCATACAGATACTAATAGAGTACAATGTGCGGAAACTGTCAAACGCTTTTCGGTGAGGCAGCCGGCGGGCGGGATTGCGGAGTGAATCGACTGCCTTTCGGGCAGCTATTCGACGCGATGTTATTCCCGGTGCCTGGTACATGCCGGCCGCAGCGGGGCACACGGAAGGGGCGTCCCTCGATCAGCTCGACTGGTCAGGCATGACC
Source organism: Candidatus Zixiibacteriota bacterium (assembly GCA_034003725.1). Classification (NCBI taxonomy): domain Bacteria; kingdom Pseudomonadati; phylum Candidatus Zixiibacteriota; species Candidatus Zixiibacteriota bacterium. Next base: position 166,064 of record JAVEYB010000006.1, on the reverse strand, counting down.
TCGCAACGCCGGTCATCCGGTCGTGCAGTCCGCGTACCGCATGGGGCACGGCTCTCGATAACAGCAGGGCACACGAGGTATCACCATGCAGCGAACCCTGTTGGGAAAGGTGATACTGCTGTCGGGCGAGGGTTCGCTGCTGTTTTACCTGAGGCCGAAGTGAGGATCACGCGTCGAAGGAGCGCATCGGCGCCGGTCCTCGTTCAATTCTCCAAGGCACGCGGAAAGAGAATGTTGTTTTCGAGGTGAATATGCACGTGAAGCGACTGTTCGAGCGCTTCGAGGCCCTTCCACAACGCCCTCCAGGTATTGCAGGCTTCGAGCGGCACTTCGAAGTCATCGGTCAGTTCGCGCAGCCGCCGAAGGGCGATGCCAACCGATTCGTGCTCGTGTTCCATGACCGCAATGGGTCCATTGGTTAGCGCACCCTGTCCTCTCAGGATCATGGGGAACAGAATCTGTTCTTCTTTGGCCATGTGATCCTCCAATTCCGTCTTCAGGCCGGCATAGACGTCGACCAGTTCGGTCAACCGCCCGGGGTCTTTATCGTGATGAACCTCGAGCACCCGGGCGGCCATTTGCTGCAGGCGCGGAAGTTCCTCGTCGAGCGGACGATGATACGTGTCGAGGATATGCTGGATCAGTTTGTCGAGCGGCCGGGTGTCCCATCGATGAACCTGCTCGTCGGCAGACGATAGTTCCTGTCGGATCTCTTCAACCACGCGGCCGACATCGAGACCCTTTTCTCCGCACACATCCTTCAGCGGCCGTCCACCGCCACAGCAGAAGTCGATACCATAACGCGAGAAGACGCGAGTAGCGAGCGGGTGCTCGGTGGCCAGCGATGCGACGGTTGATTCCGTGGAGATGGTCATGAGTAATATCCTCTTGTGACTGGTTAGGCTATACGATCTTATTGCGTACGCGCATTCCGCCGGAAATGCCTCTGTGCGAATCAAACGGCGGCGACGGTCGCGAATACATGAGGCGGATCAGGTGTACACCCCAGACGGCTATTGCAGTAAGCTCCAGCAGTCCGCTCACGGCGATCAGCTGAAAGGCGGCGGGAGCATGGTCGGTCGCAATCTGCAGGATAACGCGGAGGGAGCAGCCGACATTGATCAGTGCATACACGCTCCGCAGCGAGGGGAGATCTTTCGCATTTAATCCCTGAAGGAACGGAACAACTCGGGCGGCCACACCGAGAATCATTTGAGAGACGAAGCCGACCGTGATAGCATGCCGTGCCGCGCCGAAGTACGCATGCGAGAAGGCCATATCGCTCCAGCCGGAGTAAAGGGGCGTCAGCAGGGTGAGGGTGAGCGACGCGAGCAGCCAACCGAACGCGGTCGAGATAAACTTTGCGCTTCGGTCGGGCGGTTTTGGCAATCGCCATAGCCTCCAGGGAATTATCAACCAGGCGACGGACACGAACAGCAGCAGTCCTGCCGCCCCTCGCACGACGAGCGCCAGCATTGATCCGGTCGAGATGAAGACAGGATGGGCGACCACGGCGAGCAGCACGGCCAGGTTGACGAGGATCAGTACGGTCAGGCTCTTCCGACTGTCGGTAGCCTCAGTCCGGTACACGCCCGGCAAGATGCGCTGGCTGACACCGAGAATCATCACGAGCGCAAAACCGATTATCTGTACGTCGCGTAGAGGAGCCTGCCAGGTGGCCACCTGCTGGAGCAGCGCCGGTCGGCTCGGCGCCCCGACGGTAATCGCGAAATGGACCGCAGAGAAGACGACCGCAACCGTCAGCCAGAACAACGACGCCAGTATATACAGTTCGATTACGGAGACAGGGGACAGCGATTGTCGAACTGTCCTGACGACAATCAGTACAAACAGGGCCACGGCGACGATTTCACTGACGCTGCCGAATTGGCCGACAAGGCGGCCCCAGGCGGCGTCCCAGTAATACCCGCCGACGAGCCGGCCGAGGATACCGACAATCATGAGGCCGAAGACCCAGTCAACCAAACTGGGTCCCCACACTTTTGTCTGGAGGAAGCGGGGGAGTATCTGAAGAGTGAAGCCCATGATAAACAGGCCGACCCAGCCGAAGACCTGGGCATGGCCGTGGGCGTTGATCAGATGAAGCGACACTGCGGTAAACGAGCCGGCTTCGCTGATCTGCCAGAGGAGATACGCGCCCCAGCCGGTCCCGACAGTCAGCGTGCAGACTATCGCGGAGGAGAAAAACGGTCGGTGGAGTCGAATTGCATTCACGTCTGGTACTCGCCCTACATGGTAACCGGTCGGTCGCTCGAATCGAGCGACATGCTATTTCGTATTTCGGACTCCGTTATCTTAAATAATCTGGACCCGGTTGTCAACTGCAATCTGAAGTATGTGCAGAAACCGGCCTGTCACGATTTAGTATTACAAGCGTAACTATTTGACATATAATAAGATGTCGAGATCTGCCGGGATGGCGATAACTTAGATATTATCGATCCAATATTCTCAACGAAAACAGTTGGGCGGGAGGAGAGCGGCGCCGCGCTGGATTCTGCCAACCCGGAGCCACTGTACTCTGTTGCATCGGCCGTTTTCGGGGTCCGCTGCCCCGCCGTTCGGGCGCGCCTATTGCACGTGCGGTCACATCCGGTTCACAGCAGTGGAGGCAACTATCAGGTTCGACGGTTGCAGCGCACGCAGCTGCGCCCTGTCAATCGACCTTCCGGTAACGATGGCTGCAACAGCGACAGTCGGTTCTCACGTGCAGGTCCTCCCGGTAGTCGGCTAGATGCCGGATTTGACTTAAGTCAAAGCCTCCAGTGGCGGGCAACCGCTTTATGCGAATCGGTTCGATTCATATTCACACATCACAACTTCAGGAGAGTACCGTGCAGCTGATCAACAAATGCATTGGTGTCCTGTGCCTCGTGGTGGTGGTCCTGGTCACGGGCACGGCCTCGGTTCACGGCGACGGGGAGGCGATGGTCGATCATCACGCAACCCTGCCTGCGTCGCTTGAGCAGTATTATCCGCCGGTCAGCCCGGCGCCGGCGTATCTGCTTGCCATGATGAGCATGTCACAACCGTTTTCAGCGATGGTGAGCGACGCGCTCGAAGGCGACCTGGATCATGTCGCGGGTGATTTCGACGCCTTCAGAAAGGCGTATCTCGGCGCCGCCGCGATGGTGCCGGAATGGACAGACCGTTACCCGGTTGAACCTGTGGATCGGCTTGCCGAGGCAGTTGCGACGCGGGACATGTCGCAGATCATGCCCGCAGTCGAGGCGGTCGGCGCGGTGTGTCACAGCTGCCATCTGTCGACCATGGCCCCGGTACAGCATCGGTTTCACTGGGGGAGATTCGCTGATATTGCGCTCACCGATCCGCTGAGCGGCGCTGATGTCAGCTATGCCCGTCTCATGCTGATGATGGAGACAAACTTCAGCGGTATAGGCGCCGATCTGGCGCAGGGTCAAATCGAGAATGCCCGGGCGCAGTTTGCGGGGTTCAAGAGCCGGTTCGAGACGTTTGGCGACGCCTGTATGGTGTGCCATGAGACGGAGCGTCACTATTATGTCAGCGACGATATTGACACGTTGATCGCCGCGCTCGAATCAGAGCTCGTCAAACCCGAAGTGGACGCCGCACGAGCAGGTGAGTTGATGCAGTTGATAGGTCGCGAGAGCTGCTCGAAGTGTCACCTCGTTCACATTCCGGCGGCGTATGCTCAACAGGCGGCACGGGCGCACTCACGGTGATATCGAAGCCGGCTTTCGGATTCGAAGGGCGCGGCTGTCTTTTCAGTTGACCACGATCACGCCGCGATCACGAAGCACCGCGATCAGACTGTCGGTCGTCGATGCGGCCAGCGGGTTGCCTGTCAGCCAGATCGTGTCGCCGGTTCCCAGTCCGGCGTTGTACGTCAACGGCAGGATGTCGTCGATGTGGTTCCGGGCGAGACTCAACCGGTCGAGCCCGGTCACGTTATACAGCGCATTAACAAAGGCGATCTCATTGTCATCGAGCAGCAGGCTTCGCAGTGTCGCATTGTCCGCCAGTGGCGCCATATTCCAGATTTCGTTGCTGCTGAGGTTCAACTCCAAGAGGTTTTTCATCCCGGACAATGCCGCGATGTCGCTGATTGCATTGGCGTGAAGATCAAGGGTATCGAGCAGGACCAGACTCTGCAGCGGTCCGATGTCGGCCAGGCCGTTGTAGCCAATATTGAGTACTCGCAGACCGACGAGCCCGGAGAGTGGACTGATGTCGGTCACGCGATTGTTCCATAGCAGAAGCCGCCGCAGGTTGCGGCAGTGTTCAATGCCTGAAAGGTTTCGTATGTGCTGACCGGAGGCATTGACCGACCAGAGCGCCAGCATATCGGACCGGAGCACGTCGCCGCCTGGCTTGCTCACATAAAACCGAACAACGCGTTCGAGCGCCGAATCGGCAAATGTGACGGCATAGTCATCGAAACAAACTGCCTGCGCGACATTCGACAGGCCCGACCAGTTGCCGGCTTCGTCGGCTACCCTGATCGCGAAGTAGTACGTTGAGTCGGCCATCAGCCCGGTAACGGATACCGAGTCTCTCGCGTGTGCCGGACCCGGTGCGGGCAGACCCTGCACGGGCAAAGTCGAGTCCCAGTTATCGAAAGTGATTTCGTACTGCCAGTAGCGCAGATCATAGACGGCAGCCACCCCTGAATCGCCATCATCACCGGTGGCTGTCCACGCCAGGCTGACCCCGGTAGGAGTCATCGCCGTGACTATCAGATCGGCGATAACAGCCGGTTCGGTGTGGTCAAGGCTCTCATCTTCGCCCGAAATATCTCGTTCGCTTTCAGCACAGCTCAGCCAGATCAGGACAGAGAAAGAGACGATGGAGAGAAAGACTGTTCTCACTAGGCGCCAGCAACCCCGCACGCAACACCTCCGAGAAAGGGGAGTACATTATCTAATATACGGTTTTTCGAGTACATTTGCAAAGTGAGGCCGATGTCCTGCAGGCGGGATGTTGACGGCGCATTTCCGTCATCTCCCTCTACGCCATAACTCTCGACACGACAATGCGATACAGCGCTCCCGGAGGTTGCATGCCGGGTGTCCGCCCGCGCAGGTCGCGTCATCGGCGGGTGTTGCGAGCCATTGGTCACGCGTGAGCATCCTGTGCAATTGCGGTCTTCGCCGCGGTCAGTTATATTCACTGCCAGTTGAGATGAAGACGGTCGCAGCCGCGCGGGCCGAACTGGAGCGGCAAACGGCGAGGGTTGGTATGCTGAGAATTTCCCGATGGGCGGCGACAGCCGCGTTTGTGCTGTTGGCAGCCGGGTGCGGCGACTCCACGGAGAAGGCAAACACCCGGGATACGGGCGTCACGAAGACCGACATCACGATCGGCGTCAGTCTGCTCACACGTACGCATCCATTCTATCAAGAACTCGAAGCCGGCCTTCGCGAGGCCGCGCAGGCCAACGGCTATGAACTTCTGATTACCGCGGGCGAGTTTGATGTGGCGCGGCAGAAGGATCAGCTCCAGGATTTCATAATCCAGAAAGTCAACGCTATTGTCGTCTGCCCGTGTGATTCCCGCTCGATCGGCGAGGCGATCAAAGCCGCAAACGAGGCGGGGATACCGGTGTTCACGGCCGATATAGCCTGTCTGGCGGAGAACGCCCGGGTGGTGACACATGTCGCCTCGGACAATGTGGCCGGGGGACGGCTGGCCGCTCGCGCCCTGATCGATGCGCTTGGCGGAGAGGGCAAGGTGGCGATTATCGATCATCCCGAAGTCGAATCGGTCATCCAGCGCGTGAAGGGGTTTGAGGAAGAGATCGCGACGGCGCCGGGAATGACGGTGGTCGCGAAGCTGAGCGGGCGCGGAGTCAAAGACCAGGCCTTCCGAACGGCCGAGGACATACTTCAGGCACATCCCGATCTGGCGGCGATTTTCGGTATCAACGATGATTCGGCGCTTGGGGCGCTGGCCGCGGTTGAAAAGGCAGGCAAGTCAGGCAGGGTGACGATTGTCGGGTTTGATGCGGTGCCCGAAGCGCGCGAGGCCATCAAGGCCGGGAAAATTTACGCGGATGTGATCCAGAAGCCGCACGAAATCGGCGTGAAGACGGTCGATGCAATCACGGCGTACATGTCCGGCCACGACGTTCCGCCGTCGGTCCTGATCCCGTGTGATTTATTCACGCAGGCCGATGCGGAATAGCGACACCAGCACTCGACCGCCCGGCGGCGACGACCGGAAGCCGGCAGTATCGCCGCTGCTGTGCGTCCGCGGAATACGCAAGGCGTTTCCCGGCGTGCAGGCGCTCAGCGACGGCTCGTTTGAGCTGCTCGCCGGGGAGATTCACGCGCTGGTGGGGGAGAACGGGGCAGGCAAAAGCACCCTGATCAAGATACTCACCGGAGTGCAACAGGCGGACAGCGGCGAGATCTGGATTGGAGAATCGCCCGTTCGATTCGACTCGCCGCTCGAGTCGTTCCGGCGCGGCATCGTTGCCATCTACCAGGAATTCTCACTCATTCCCGCCCTGACGGTGTCCGCGAATCTCTTTCTCGGTCGGGAGCGGGGCCGTGCGGGCATGCTTCGACGAACCGACGAGCGGCGAGAGTCGCGCGCCGTGCTGTCGAGACTCGGATCCGCACTTGATCCCGACACGCGCATCGCAGACCTGTCGGTTTCGGAGCAGCAGCTCGTGGAAATCGCGCGGGCGCTTCTGGCGGAGGCCCGCATTCTTATCATGGATGAGCCGACCGCCGCACTGACCCCGCGCGAGGTGGAACGACTGTTCGCCGTATTGCGAGAACTCGTGCGCGACGGTATCGGTATCGTGTTCGTCAGCCACCGTTTGAACGAGGTGCTGGAGATATCGGATCGCGTGACCGTGATGCGCGACGGTGTCACGGTGGCCACCCGGCCGACATCGGAACTCTCCCGGCGGGAGCTGATCGAATTGATGGTCGGTCGTTCTCTTGAAGAAGAGTTTCCGCCCGGCGCGGTCGAACACGGCGCGGTCCGGCTGGCCGTATCGGGTCTCACGGGCGGGAAAGTGCGCGACGTGTCGTTCAGGGTTCGCGCAGGAGAGATACTCGGCATTGCCGGCCTGATGGGGGCCGGTCGCACGGAACTAGCCCGCCTTATCTGCGGCGTCGATCCCCGCGAGTCGGGAGAGATTCTGCTGGATGACCGGCCGGTGCACATTACCTGCCCGCGCGACGCTATTCGCACCGGCATTTGTCTGCTCAACGAAGATCGCAAGGGGCAGGGACTCGTACTGTGCTTATCGGCCCGCGACAATTTCTCTCTGCCCAACTTATCCCGCTGGTCGCGATTCGGCCTGCTCCAGCTGACGGACGAGGCCGAGGCGTTCGACACGCGGGCGAAATCACTGGCGATCAAGCTGTCCGGACCGCACCAGCGCGCGGAAAACCTCTCCGGCGGCAATCAGCAGAAGCTGCTGGTTGCGCGCTGGCTCGAGACCGACTCGCAGGTTATCATATTCGATGAGCCGACCCGCGGAATAGACGTCGGGGCGAAATACGAGATGTACGTCATTATCAGGCGACTGGCGGCACAGGGCAAGGCGATTGTCCTCATCTCGTCCGAATTGCCCGAAATCCTCGGCATGTGCGACCGGGTGCTGGTGATGAAAGCGGGGCGTGTCGCCGGAGAACACGCGATAGTCCCCGGTCTCACGCAGGAAGACATAATGGCGCTGGCCGTATGAGTCACATCACGCGAAAAGCTCGACTGTCGCGACTGCTTTCCGATTACGGAATGCTGCCGGTGCTGATACTGCTCGGTGGGCTCTTTTCCGTTCTTACACTGAAAGAGCAGGCCGTCACCGGCGAAGAGGGCGCAGAGCAGATTGTGCGGCATCTCGAGCACATGGACGCATCCGCGGGCAGTCTGCTGGTGTGTGCGTCCGGCACGCGCGACGAGCAGGACTTTGCGGCTTCGTTGTCGCGACTGGGCGAGCAGCGCGGATGGCGCGTCATCACGGCGACCGGGGATCCATCGACTATCCGCGCCTCAGTCGCGGCCCTCGATTCTTCGGGACAGTCAATCCAGCATGTCGCGACAACCTCGGCGTCCCGTCCGGTCGTTGAACAGATTTTGGCGCAATTCGATGGATTCGGTGGGGCGCCCGTTCACAGCCCGGAGAGCCGGCGATGGCCGACATTTCTTCTGGCGGACAATCTTCGCAATGTTGCCAATCAGATAACGGTGATCGCGATCATCGCAATCGGCATGACGATGGTAATCATCACGGCGGGGATAGATCTCTCGGTCGGCAGCCTGATCGCCCTGTCGGCGGTCGTAATCGCATGGGTAATCGGACCGCTGGGCGGGGCGAATGTCTCGACGGTCGGCGTGATTGTGGCCGCGCTGGCGGCCATGGCAGCATGCGGAGGGATCGGCGCATTCAGCGGGTTGATGATCACGGCGTTTCGTATTCCACCGTTTATCGCCACGCTCGCCATGATGCAGGTCGCAGCGGGACTGGCCTACATTATTTCAGAAGGGAAACCGATCTACCAGCTGCCGGACTCGTTCGTGTGGCTCGGTCGGGGCGCCGACCCTGTTTTTGATGTACCGGTCGCCGTGATTCTCATGCTTGCGCTGTATGCGATCGCCTGGGTGGTGATGGAACGATCGGTTCTGGGAAGGTACATATACGCGGTGGGAGGCAATCCGGAGGCCGCGCGGCTGGCGGGCATACGAGTCAAAGGCGTGCTTCTCTTCGTGTACACGCTGTGCGGTTTGCTGGCCGGACTGGGCGGTATTGTCATGGCCTCTCAGCTCAAGAGCGGTGCGCCGACCTACGGCCTTACCTATGAATTGTACGTTATCGCCGCGGTGGTCGTGGGCGGCACCAGCCTCAGCGGAGGAGAAGGGAAGATTATCGGCACGCTCATCGGCGCCCTCATAATCGGCGTGATTCAAAACGGCATGAATCTCACGAATATCGAAAGCTATACGCAGAAAGTGGTACTGGGGCTGGTCATTCTGGCGGCGGTGCTGTTCGACCGGCTCAAGCAACGCGGCTTCAAGCGCGGATTGGGGTTTCTGAAGTCGCCCGTCTAGAATATCAGGTGGTGTATTGTCTCTCCGGAAGGAGCATATCATGCGAACGGGAACAGTTCTTGCAGTCATCATGTGTCTCGCACTCTCGGGTGTGGCCGGTGCGCAATCGCCTGCCGGGAAGCAGTCGAAGAAAAAACTCGGGGTGGTTGCGACCGCTCACCTCGACACGCAGTGGCGGTGGACGATCAAAAACACGATCGAGGAATACATACCCAATACGCTTCACGACAACTTCGCGTTGTTGGATCTCTATCCCGATTACATCTTCAGTTTCGAGGGCGCGTTCCGCTATATGCTCGCGCAGGAGTATTACCCGGACGATTACGAACGACTGAGAGGGTATATCGCCGACGGACGGTGGCGCGTGACGGGCAGCTGGGTAGATGCGGTCGACGTCAATATCCCGTCGTTCGAGTCACTCGTGCGACACGCTCTGTACGGCAACGGCTTCTACAAGCGGGAGTTCGGCAAACAGAGCTATGACATTTTCATGCCCGACTGTTTCGGATTCGGCTATGCGCTGCCGTCGATAGCGAATCACTGCGGGCTCAAGAGTTTTTCCACGCAGAAACTTACCTGGGGCTGCTCGGTGCCGGTGCCGTTCTCGATCGGTCACTGGAGAGGAGTCGATGGATCCTCGGTAGTGGCGGGACTCAAGACCGGCAACTATGTCGCGACATTCCGCGACGATCTCTCGCGCGACACGGCCTGGGGCGCTGTCATCGATGAACTCGGCGATTCCGGCGGATGTTACGCGGGCTACATTTATTTCGGTACCGGCGATGTCGGCGGCGCGCCGGACTCGCTGTCGGTTGACTGGCTGGTCAGGTCGATTCACAGCGACGGCCCGCTCACGGTCGCCAGTATCGGTGCGGACGATTTGCCTGCGCTGATCAATGAGTTCCCCGGGGCGACCTTGCCCGAATACGACGGCGAGCTGGTTATGACGCGGCACGGCGTGGGCTGTTACACGTCCCAGGCTGCCATGAAACGCTGGAACCGAAAAAACGAACTGCTGGCGGATGCGGCCGAGCGGGCCGCAGTCACGGCGACGCTTCTCGGCGGGTACGCGTACCCAAAACGGATCCTGCACGACGCGTGGGTGCGATTCTTATGGCACCAGTTCCATGACGATCTGACGGGGACATCGATCCCCGAAGCGTACGAGTTTTCGTGGAGCGATGAGCTTCTTTCGCTCAATCAATTTGCGGGCGTTCTTACGTCGTCGGTGGCGGCAATCGCACCCGCTCTGGACACACGCGGCGAAGGACATACCTATGTCGTCTATAATCCGCTGTCGATAGAGCGAAGCGATGTCGTGGAAATCCCACTGGCGCGTGAGAGCTTGCCGCACGGTTTTGTGCGCGTTTTCGGCCCGGACGGCGCGGAAGTGCCCAGCCAGGTTGTCATGGGCGACGACGGACCCGCCAGCGTGCTGGTCCGCGCGGATGTGCCGCCGGTGGGATTGGCAATCTACGACGTCCGCTCCACGGAGTCCGGATACGAGCAGGAAGGCGGCGTGACGGCAACACCGGCGGGTCTGGAGAGCGAGCGGTACAGGCTGACCCTGAACGCCGATGGCGACGTAGCCTCGATATTCGACAAGAAAGCGGGGCGGGAGATGCTCGCGGCGCCCATCGAGTGGCAGTTGATCTTCAACAAGCCCCGTCAGTGGCCGGCATGGGAAATCCAGTACGAGGACTTGCTGGCCGGACCGCGCGGGAAAGTCGAAGGTACTCCTTCGATAGAGGTTCTCGAAAGCGGATCCGTGCGCGGGGCGATCAAAATCACGCGGACACACGGTGGCTCGGAATATCAGACGATCATTCGTCTCGCCGCGCAGGACGATCGGATTGATTTCGTCAATACGGTCAACTGGGCCGAGAAGGAGACGTTGTTGAAAGTCGCCTTCAAGCCCGCGTTCGCCAACGATACGGTGACCTACGATCTCGGGCTGGGCACGATCGCGCGGGGTATCAATACGGAGAAGAAGTACGAAGTCCCCGGGCACCAGTGGGCCGACATTTCATCACGCGACGGTTCCTATGGCCTGACCGTGATGAACGACTGCCGGTACGGCTGGGATCATCCGGACAGCGGCACGCTTCGACTCACCCTGATCCACACGCCGGGCGTTTTTGATTCATGGAGCTGGGTAGGAGACCAGAGTTCACAAGACTTGGGCATACATCATTTCACGTTCTCGCTTGCGGGGCACGAACGCACGTGGCGGGAGTCCGGCGCCGTGTGGCAAGCCGCGCGGCTCAACCAGCCGTTGATTGCGTTTTCGGTTCCGCAGCATCCGGGAAAGCTCGGCAAGTCACATTCATTGCTTGCGGTCGGCGGAGACGGTCAGGTGATGGTCAATGCGGTTAAGATGGCCGAGAATTCGGATGAAGTGATCGTCCGTGTTCGTGAGTTGGCAGGACGCCCGGCCGAGCACGCGACAATCACATTCGGTCGCCCGGTCGTATCCGTTCGGGAGGTCAACGGTCAGGAGGAAGAGATCGGCGCCGCAACCGCCGACCGAAACGAAATAGGATTCTCTCTGTCGCCATATCAGCCCAAAGCGTTTGCGGTGCGGCTGGGACAACCTCGGATGCTGATGGTGGAAGGACGCATATCGCAGCCGATCGAGCTTCCTTATGATCTCGACGGTATTTCACTCGACGAGAATCCCACCGACGGCAATCTGGACGGCGACGGTAACACGCTTGCGGGCGAGTTGTTGCCCGACCGACTCGAGTACGACAACGTCCAGTTCGCATTTGGTCCCACTTCACCGGGCGCGGCCAATGTCGTGACCTGCACGGGCCAGGAACTGACGCTGCCGTCGTCGCCCGAGAGTTCACAATGGTCGGATGTATATCTGCTCATGCTTGCCACCGGGGGGCCTGCCGAGGGGGAAGTCACAGTCGTGACGGATGGGGGAAGTCGGCGGCAGACCGTTTCCTTGTACGAATATACCGAGCCGGTGGGCCAATGGGACAATCGCATGGTGAATGGACGGATGGTCAGCGACCGTTCCCAGATCGTCCCGGCATATATCAACCAGACCCCGGTCGCGTGGGCGGGAACGCACCGTCATACGGCCGCCGGGAAAAACGACATATACAAGTTCACGTACGTGTATGGTTATCGCGTTCCCCTTGCAGCCGACGCACGCGCGATTATTCTGCCCGATAACCCCGGCATCAAGCTGATGGCTGCGTCGGTGGCGGGACCACAGCATGACGCAGTAAGGGCTGTCACACCGCTGTACGATGCCGCGTCGACTAACATCGCCCGAATTGCGGCATCAGATCCGATCTTCATCGACAGCACGATCGTGACCCTCTCCAGCCCGATGCCGGGTACGGTCGTGCGGTATACACTCGACGGCGGTGAGCCGGATGGGTCGTCCCCCGTCTTTGCGGGTCCCGTTCGCCTTTCCGAGTCGACAACGATCAAGGCACGGGCGTTTGGTCCTCGCGAGAGCGGAGTTACCTCCACGTTTGCGGTGCAGAAACTCATCCCGCGTGCGGCCGTGCCGCTCGACGACCCATCCGCGGGGCTGCTCTGTTCTTACTACGAGGGTGAGTGGCAGAGGCTTCCCGATTTCAGTACGCTCACGCCGGTGAGCGAGTTTGTCACCAACACGGTCGCCATTCCGGAGAGCGCGCGTCCTGAGGATTACGCGCTGGTGTTCCGTGGCTTTGTCCAGGTTCCGGTGGATGGTTTGTACGAGTTCGGGATCAGTTCCGATGACGGCAGCGCGCTGTGGGTCGCCGATACACTGATTGCCGACAACGACGGCATTCATGGCGACGGCGAGATTGCCGGCAAGATCGCGCTCACGGCGGGGTACCATCCGATCGAAGCGCGGATGTTCCAGTGCAAGGGGGGACAGGCGCTTCGCGTTCTGGTAACCGGTCCGGGGATCGACAAGCAGGAGGTCGGCAAAAGTATGCTCTTCCACCAGTGGAAGGAAACGAGGTGAGGGGATGAAAGGCACGCTTTTGACCGCCGCGCGGATCGGGTGCGCACTCGTGGTCATCCTCCACGCAGCCGTCTCGTCAGCGTCCGCGGGCGACAGCGCGATCACGCACGTCATCTCTCACGACCGGGTCCTGGTCGTGACTGATCCGTCGGACGGCACCAACTCCTACCTGCGGGAAGTCGTGTTCCCGCCGGACTCCGTTGAGTATCGGAAAGTGACCCTGTGGATAACCTACTCGTGTCCGGACAGCCTTCACTGCGGCGAGTGGGATTATATCGATCAGGTCAGGCTTCGCCGCGCCGGCAGTGACACATCGGCAGCGCAGTATATCGAGCTGGCGCGCATGATTTCGCCCTACGGATGGCAGTTCGGCGCCGATTGGCGGTTCACCTGGCATACCGATGTTACCGACTTCGCGTTGCTGCTGCATGATTCAGTGGAAGTCGAGTTCGTGCACACCGGCTACGAGAGCGATACTGATCGCGGCTGGCTCGTCACGCTTGATTTCGAGATTACGCATGGGCGACCCGCCATGATGTGCCTGGGCATGGACACGCTGTGGTGCGGCTCCTTTCCCTACGGCGATTCAGCGCGTGATATCGAACACCTGCTGGCCCCCGTGAATTTCGCCCCGCCGCCCGGCGCGCAGTTCGCACGGCTGCGAATTCACCAGACCGGTCACGGTATGGACGACTCCGCGAACTGCGCGGAGTTCTGTCGCAAATGGCGGAAGGTGCTGTTCGACGATTCACTGGTCAACGAACGATTCCTGTGGCGCGCGTGCGGTGACAATCCGCTCTACCCGCAGGCGGGGACGTGGATTTTCGATCGCGCCAACTGGTGTCCGGGGGCGGTCGTCCATCCGGACGTATACGATCTGCCCATTGAGCGGCTCGTATCGCATGTGATTGATATCGCGATGGAACCCTACATCAACCCCGGCACGCCATCGGCGAACTGGTTCATTCACTCGTTTTTGTTTTACTTCTCGGCGCCCTGGGCCGCTCACGATGTCAGTATCGAGGACATCGTAGTGCCCGGTGATCGCGACGAATATTCCCGGAACAACCCGGCGTGCGGTCAGCCGGTCTTTCTGATGAAAAATAACGGCGCCGAGACTGTCGAATCAGTCTCCGTGCGATACGGGGTTCGAGATATCGACGAGCGTGAGTTTGACTGGACGGGAGAACTCGCACCGCAGGAATTGATCTCGGTCCATCTGCCCGGCCCCATACCGATTGCCGACACCGCGCTGGAGTTTTTCGTTCAACTCGCACAGCCGAACGGCGCTGCCGATGACTATCCGGCGGACAACCGGGCGGTGTCGAAAACCGCTCCGGTGCCGGTTTACCCACCGGAGATGATCCTGACCGTGCGAACCAACAACGACTCCGGTCAGACATCGTACCGCGTTACCGATGCGGCGGGAGCCGTGATCCACGAGCGTGTGCCACCGGCGGCCGAGATTGCCACGGTCTACCGCGACACGCTGCGATTGCCCGAAGGGTGCTACCGCCTGATTGTCGACGATACGGCCGGCGACGGACTCGATTTCTGGTTCAACACCGGCGGGGGACGGGGTTTCGTGCGGCTGCTCGATCGGGATGGCCGCCTGATCAAAGCATTCTCATCGGATTTCGGCAGTCGTATCGATCACTGGTTTGAGACGGGGACGGACAGTACGGCTCGCGCGGCAGACACGTCGCTGCCGATCGTCCAGCCATTCCCGCCGAGAAACACGGGGATGTTCGATGTCGACCTGTTTTTCAACGAGCCGACCGATGTCGTACTCAGCGTACTCTCCCAGGACAGTACGCGGAGTGTCTACAGTCGGCGATTTGATGCGTTCAAGGAAGGATTCGTTCCCGTCGATATCAGCGCCGAACCGGACGGCGTGTACAGGCTGAAAGTGGAGACTCCGGACAGCACGATCAGCCGCCGAATCCTGCTCAGGAGATAGGGCGGGATCACGCGATAGCGGTGGCTCAGCCATACTCTTTGAGCTTGCGCCAGAGTGTTGATTGGCTGATTCCGAGTATTTTCGCCGCACGCGGCCGGTTGCCGGCCGTGTGCGCGAACGTCCGCTCGATATGAGCACGCTCGATATCGCGGAGACTCATGGGCACAAACGCACCGGCCGTTCGTTGGGAAGACGTGGGACGGAGAATTTCCGGCGGAAGATGCTCGGGACGTATCGTTTTGCCGTGACCGAAAATCGCCGCACGTTCAAGGACATTATATAATTCGCGCACGTTTCCCGGCCAGGAATACTTCAGCAGGCAGGCATGACAGTCCTCGTGCAGACGCAGCATCGGCAGTTGCATGCGAGCGGCCAGTTCGGTGACGAAATGTTCGGCGAGCAGGAGAATATCGTCGGTACGCTCCGACAGACACGGGACACGGATCTCCACCACCCGAAGCCGAAAGTACAAATCCTTGCGGAATCGATTCTCGTCCACAGCCGAGGAGAGATCGGTGTTGGTTGCTGCGATCACCCGAATGTCCACGCGACGGGGGATGTTTTCGCCGATTCGCAGGATTTCGCGTTCCTGCAACACGCGCAACAGCTTGACCTGGATAGCGCCGTCAACATCGCCGATTTCGTCGAGGAATGCCGTACCGCGCGCTGCCTGTTCAAAGAGCCCGACCCGATCTTTGACCGCCCCGGTGAACGATCCGGCCTTATGCCCGAACAACTCGCTTTCCAGCAGCGCCGCCGGCAACGCCGCGCAGTTGATCGTCAACATCGGCCGCTCCCGGCGACGCGAGTGATCGTGAATGAACCGGGCGACGACTTCTTTCCCCACTCCCGTGTCGCCGCTGAGCAGCACGGATGAGTCAAACGCGGCAACCATTCGCGCCAGCCGAAGCACCTCGGCGAAAGCCGTGCTTTTTACGGGGGACATGTACGGAGGCAATGGCTCACGTTCGTTCACGTGATTTCATCCTCGATTCCAAAATCGACAATCCTGTTTCATTATAGAATACAAACTCTACGATGTCAAGGGCGAGATTTTCGTTAAGTACTGCAATTGAAATGAATTACGGAATCATATTCACTTTTGGACCGGGGCTTGCTTGACACGATTCTGACAGTAAATCGAAAGGGTTAGTACATGCCGACGGGTCTCAGGATTCCGCTTTTGAGCCGGGTTTCGGAAGCGTACCGATCGCTCAAGTGGCGAATTGTTGCTGCGCTGTTGTTCGCGGCGCTTGTGCCGTTGCTCCTGGTGGGATTCGGATCGTGGGTCGTGTTTGGCGACCTGCTTGAACAGAAGTCCGTGGAGTTGATGCGCCGATCCGTGGAGTATCACGCCAATTCCATCGATACGTATCTCGCCAATCAGCGGCGACTGCTGCAGGCCGTCTCGGAGAACAACGATCGGGCGCGTCTTGCCGACTCGGTCCGTTTGCGGGCGATATTCGAGAATCTCAACAGGGTCAGCGACCGGGGATTCATCGACCTCGGTGTGATCGATCACGAAGGTAATCATCTGGCTTATGTCGGGCCATTCGACCTCATGACGCGAAATTACCGTGAGGCGGACTGGTTCAAGGAAGTGTTGGTTCGCGGCCAGTATGTGAGCGACGTCTTTTTGGGTTTCCGCGGCGTCCCGCATTGCATCATCGCGGTGCGGTCGACGGACGAGGGCCGGCCATGGATACTGCGCGCGACGATCAACAGCGCGCAATTCGACCACCAGGTGCAGAAGGCGTTTCTGGCCGACAGCAGCGACGTGTTCATTGTGAATCTCAGCGGCCTTTACCAGACGACGCCCCGGGACGGGCAGTTGCTGGATTCTTCCGCAGTTACCGATGTCCCGGTGTTCCCGGGTGTGCGTTCCAGTCGTTTGGAGGACGGAGTTCGCACCAGTATCCGGGTGATGACCTGGCTCAACGACAATCGCTGGCTTTTGGTCGTCCAGCAGGATCTGGCACACGTCCAGGCGCCCGTTACGCAGGCGATCGTGCGTGGCGTGTATGTCGTGCTGGTGGCCGTCGTGATTCTCACCCTGACAACCGTGCTCGCCACCTGGCATTTGAGTCGTCTGATCGACCGGGCGACCGCGGGGCGCGAGGCGATATCGCGCGCCTTCGTGCGATCCGCGAAACTCGCGTCGGTCGGGGAACTAACCACCGGGCTGGCGCACGAGATCAATAATCCGCTCGCAATCATCAGCGCCGAGCAGACCAACATAGCCGACATCCTCGCCGACCCCGGCGCCGGCCCCGAGGATCATCACCAGGCGATGGCGTCGGTCAAACGTTGCCAGGCACAGGTGCGACGATGCGCGGTTATCACGCGCAAACTGCTGCAGTTCGGCCGGAGCGCCGAGTCTCGTGTGGAACCGGTCACACTGGCCCCGGCCCTCGCGGAGATCGTCGCCCTCATGGAACGGCAGGCCTCGCTCCGCAACATCTCGATCGAGCTGCATGTGGACAAAAAACTGCCACCGGTCCTTGCCGACGCCATCGAGATCGAACAGGTGGTGGTCAATCTGATCAACAATGCTTTTGACGCCATGCCCAACGGCGGGGTGATTTCAATTCGCGGCGATCTGAACGACAATCGGGTGATTCTCGAGGTGGCCGACTCGGGTATGGGTATCGCACCCGAGCATCTCGATCGTGTCTTCGAACCGTTTTTCACTACCAAACCCGTCGGTAAAGGGACCGGCCTTGGGTTGTCGGTCTGTTACGGAATCGTCCGCTCGTGGGGGGCCGATATCGAGGTCAGCAGCCAGGTCGGAGCCGGAACGGCCGTCAGGCTGATCCTTGCGTACCAGCAATCAGACAACACCGGCCAGTCGGAGAAGAGATAATCATGGACAGGTTCAAGAACCCGATTCGCATGCTGCTCGTCGATGACGAAGAGGAGTTCCTGCTGGCGACGTCGCAGGCCCTCGGACGACGCGGCTTCGAGGTAACTGCGGCGCCGAACGGCGTGACCGCCCTTGACAAAGTGGCGGCGGAGTCGTTCGATGTGGTGGTCCTCGACGTCAAGATGCCGGATATCAGCGGTCTGGAAGTCTTCAACCACATTCGCGCCAGCCTCCCGCACATTCCGGTGATACTCCTCACCGGGCATCCGTCGATCGACGACGCCTTCAGCACGTCAAAGCAGGGGATCGCCGACTATTTGTCAAAACCGGTTGATCTCGACGAACTGGCCCGGAAAGCACGCCACGTAGTTTCGGAGTGGGCGGGCAAAAATCATACGGAGGTCGACGCCGACGAAGCAATCGCCGACCGCATAACCGTCCTGATCGTCGACGACGAGACCGATTTGCTCGATTCACTTGGCAGGATATTCGCACGCAGAAAGATTCACACTATCACCGCCGAGAGCGGCGAGAAGGCGCTCGCCCTGCTGCAGCAGGAGCCGATTGACGTGATGGTGCTGGACGTCAAGATGCCCGGCATGGACGGTCTGGAGGTACTGCGCAGAGTCAAGGACAAACACTCCGCGGTCCAGGTCATCCTGCTCAGCGGGCATCCGTCGGTTGAGGCGGCGCTGGAGGGCGTGCGTCTCGGCGCCGGCGAGTACCTGAAGAAGCCGGCGGACATCGACGAGCTCATCGCCGCCATCGCCCGACTTCATCGCCAGCGTCTGGAGTTTCTCGACCAGCAACAGCGCCGCCTCATTGATGAGATCAGACGACGCTACACCGACTGACGACCGCCGGTCCGCGAGGATGAGCGAAGAATCTGGAAGGGTGGCACCGGGTCATAAAGGAGAATTATCGCAAGGGAGAGAAGTTGAGGGCAAAACTCGGCGCATATGTGCGACACATCGATTACAGGCGATTTTCGATCGCGGTCGGGCTGTTCGCGCTGATCCTGTTCCCGATAGCATGCTGGATGCGGCGGTCGAGTACGCCTCAGGAAAGGAATGTGTCGAGGATTTCATCGCCCGCGACCTGTTTGACAAGGGAATCGGCGAGGTCGAACAACGGCAGAAGCTCACGGCACAGGCGATGAATGCGGTTATGATGCAGGGAGGGGTCAGGAAGGAGAACCTGCTCAAGCGGAGCGCGAAGGATCTGTCCAAGATGGGGATCGACGTCAAGGAAGTTCATTCCAAGACATACCAGGGGTTCGTGCAGGCGATGGCGCCGGACGAGGTCAACAACCTGCTGGTACAGGCGCGGAGCTTCCGTTACGACCACCTCGCGTATGATTCGCCTACCGATAAGCAGAAGGCGCGTGTCGACCGATGGGCGAAACAGATTCTGGCCTGCATAGCCATGGTGGTTTTGGTCGTGGTCTGCTTCATTACGGAGGCGATGCAACTTCCGGGAGCAGCATTATGTATCGGTCTCATTCTGGTGTTTTCCGGGATCGTGCCCCGCACGAAAACAGCGCGACATTACTGGTCCGTTGAGGGAAGCGATCCACCTGCTCGTCGAACACCGATTGATCAACATCCCCGTCGTCAAGGATGGTCGTCTGGTCGGAGTCCTGCGCGGCCGGGATATAATCATCGCCACGGCTTGCCTCGCGGGTGTGGAGTTGTAAGGACGCAGCCCAGCGAAATTGAAGGCAGCAGTTGGCGAACGTCCAAGGAGCCTGATGCACGTGAAATGTCTGCTCGTTATTGCCGCAGCGGTAGCCGTCTGTTGGTCTACCGCGTCAGCCGTCGGTCCGTTTGAGATTGTCGCCCCGGACAGCACCGTGCTCCGCCTGCAACTTGCGGCGCAGCTGCAGTCGGCCTGGGAAAGCAAAGACAAAGGCAGTGGCGTTGAGCGCGATGAGTCCGTCTACATGAAGGCCCGGCGCATTCGTCCCACCCTGAGTGTGACGGTGCCCGAATACAAAACTTCGTTTCGGCTGCATCTCAGCACCGCGCCGGGATCGATCGAGTTGATGGATCTGTATTTCGACACGAGACTGAAAAAAGACCTGACCGTGCGCGCGGGCCAGTACAAGATTCCGTTCACCCGCTACCGCATCCAGTCCTTCCAGCGGCTCACGTTCGTCGACTGGTCGATCGTAACGAAGTACTTTGGAGCCGAGCGCCAGCTCGGGATCGCCGTCCACAACGGGTATGAAAAAGCGCCGGCACTTGCGTATGCGGCCGGCCTGTTCAGCGGCGTCAATGCGCGGTCGTCACATGCGGTCGGACTGGCATCGATCTTCGGCGAGCCGGTGAGCAACCCCTCCGATTTGTCGGCTGCCTCTGCCAGATCGGAATTTCACCCGGAATTCGTTGCCCACGTGTCATACAATGCGGGCGGTATCGACGTCAGTATGGACTCCGACGCCGACGGGGGTGAAGTTCGCTACAGTCTTGCGGTCAGCGCAGCCTGGGATATCGACCCGGCTGTGTATCAGGACCTGGCTCTCCGCCTTTCGCCCGAATGCCTGATCAAGTACCGGCACTTCGCGCTGATGGGCGCGGCGTTTATCGGGTTCGTTGACATCAATGGTTCGCAGCGGACGCGTTTGGCAATGACCGGGTTGCTGGTGCAGGGGGCCTGGCGAGTGCACCGCCGTTTCGAGCTTGCGGCGAGGTATGCCGATGTTGACATCGATGCCGCCGTCGCCGATGCCGCGCTGGCGCGGGCCGCAGCGATTATGGGCGGGTCGGACGACGACGAGACGGTGAACCGGTACAAGGACGCCGGGCGGGTGCGTGGCGAACGCGAGGGAACGGTGGCCGCTACGATCTATCTTGATGAACACAACCTGAAAGTGCAAAACGACGTTGGATTTACGGTACGGAATCGGATCGACCACGATCGGACCGATTACCTTGTACGAACCCAGATCCAGCTGTCGTTCTGAGTCGGTTCGGGGGAGATGTCTTCAGAGAAACCGGGCGGCGCGCCCGAGGCTATTCGGAGAGCGGCCGTGCACATATCCGGACGGGGAAACCA
The DNA here is from genome assembly GCA_034003725.1 of Candidatus Zixiibacteriota bacterium. Taxonomy (NCBI): domain Bacteria; kingdom Pseudomonadati; phylum Candidatus Zixiibacteriota; species Candidatus Zixiibacteriota bacterium. The sequence goes on along the minus strand of JAVEYB010000006.1, from coordinate 145,136 downwards.
ACCGGGTATTTGACCGTCACATAGTCGATTCTTCCCGGTTTCTCGAAACCCTGTCGCCGTTCGAAATGCCTGGATTTGAAGCGTTCGGCGGATCCCCGATGCGGGGGCCACGCGCGTCGCCCCTTGACAGTTTACGTGGTGTAATGTAGATTAAATCGCTATATATTATCTACATTGACCGATCCCGAAGCGGTGTTCTGGCAGATCGGGGCACCATTAGTTACACATCAACACAGAGGACTTCAGTATGAAACGAGTCCTGGTATTTGTTTATGGCGTCCTGACCTACGTCTTTTTCCTGGGCGTCTTTCTGTACGCGATCGGCTTCGTGGGGAATATCTTGGTACCCAAGTCAATTGACTCGGGGATCCCGGGACCGCTGGGGACGGCGATTCTTATCAACGCGTTGTTGTTGGGTGTGTTTGCGATCCAGCATACCATCATGGCGCGGCCGGCGTTCAAGAACGCTCTTGGTCGGATAATCCCGGCGGCGGCGGTGCGGTCGACATTTGTCCTCGCCGCCAATCTCTCGCTGGCGCTCATTTTCTGGCAGTGGCGTCCGCTTGGCGGGATGGTCTGGCAGGTTGAAAACGAAATCGCGGTGATGGTACTCAACGCCCTTTTCTGGGCGGGATGGCTTGTGGTGCTGATTGCCACCTTCCTCATTAATCATTTCGATCTTTTTGGACTGCGACAGGTCACCATGTATCTGCTGCAAAGAGAGCCGGGGCCTCTGACATTCAAAGAGCACAGCCTGTACAAGATCATTCGCCATCCGATTATGCTTGGCTTTATAATCGCGTTCTGGGCCGCGCCGGAGATGAGTAACAGCCGTCTCTTTTTTGCGGCCATGACAACGGGCTACATCCTTGTCGGGCTGATGTTCGAGGAGCGGGATCTCATCCGGCATCACGGCGAACGCTATCGTGACTATGCGAGGCGCGTTCCGATGTTGATTCCGTTCTCGAAGATCCGACGCTCCCGTGGTGTTTCCGGTCCGAAGCTCGAGGACGAGCCCGCTGCGGGATAGTCTGCGGACGATCGCGGGACCACACAATCCCGCATTTTGGTCTCATCCGGTATTCCGATCACAGGCACGGGGACGGCGCCACGCCGCCCCCGTTTTTCGATCCCTCGAATCAGTATAACTCATTACCGTAGAATCAGTTGTGCCATTCGGTGCATCCCCGAAGAGAAATCTTCTCCAGGCTTGAAACATCCATTATTTTGAATCGTAAACTACTCTGTAATGCAAAGTCTTTTGTTGATAACTCTTGTTATGATGAGGCAGAAAGCCATGATACACTCCGATTCACTCGAGGAGCTTGAACGGCGCGCCTATCGATCGACTTTCAGCGACGGCATCTACGACATCCAGTTTGCGCTGTTCTTTATCGTGTTCGCCTGGTTTGCGGTGATAGATGCGCTTGGGATCTCGAGGTTTGTCGGTTATGCCCTGCTTGTTGTGCCGGTCCTTTTGCCGTGGCTGGGCAAGCGCTATATCACTATTCCCCGAATGGGAACCGTAGAGTTTCGCCAGAAGCGAAAGAGCCGCAACCGGATTATCCTTGTCATCGGTGCAGGAGTCGCGATTCTGCTGGCGCCCGTCGTGATTATGACGGCCGGCAGCGGTGCCGCAGAACACGGGTGGCGGCTGGTGGCGATGGCGGTGGCGCCGATTGCGGCCATTGCGATCTACGCCCTCGACTTCCCCCGGCTGTTTCTTTATCTGGCTTTTCTCATGGCGGCGGTTCTGGAGTCGGAGTTACTCGTGACGTTCGTGGGAGCCCCGGCCAACGCCGTCATCTCGTTTGGACTCCCCGGCCTGATTATTTTCTGTGCGGGGTTGTACCAGCTTTTCAAGTTCATACAGCGGTACCCGAAAGCGAAGGCGGAGGCTCACTATGCGGGCTAACGGGGGGAACAGTGCGCGATCCATGCCGGATGTGGATCGTCTCATCCACGAGCCGTCGCGCTACAACATCATGGCTTTGCTCTATGTAGTGGAGCGTGCCGACTTTCTTTTTCTCAAGAACCAGACAGGACAAACCCCCGGAAACCTGTCGTCCCATATCGCGCGCCTCGAGGGTGCGGGGTACGTAGCTGTAGAGAAGTCATTTGCAGGGAAGAAACCACGCACCACGCTCCGGCTCAGCGCGGCCGGAAGGAATGCGTTCGAGGATTATCGAAGTCGCATGCACGAGTTGTTCGGGACGGCGTCACCCGGGGCCGATTCGGCCGGCGACTGAGAATTGACGACCGGGTACACACACCCTCCGCGTGGGACGCATGACATGTCCTGTCAGGGCTTTATCCGGGCTGTTGGCGCGCATTCACCCGGCACGGGGCATGAATAATGCGCTTCTGACAGAGTATTTCCGTAAACAGAAAGCAGCATTGACGCGACGTATCCGCCCATCTTTGCGTCCGGCGAGCATAGCTGTCACCACGCGACTCAACGTCGGGGTAAGAGCGGGTCGTTCGCGAACCAATCAACTAACGAAACAAGGAGCACACGATGAAAATCATCCGGGCGATTTTCGCAGTTGCGCTTCTCGGTCTTTACGTCACCCCGCGCATGGCTGCAGCCGAGATGCAGGAGTATTATTACGCTATCGAGCAGAACAATGTCGTATGTGGCTACGCACACGTCGTGGTAACGCCGACCGACCACGGCGGGCGTCCCGCCGTGCACCTGATTGACAGCATGTGGCTCAGTATCAAAGCCTTCGGGAAGTCGATAGAAGCCAATATCCAATTCGATTACCTCATCGATTCGGCGACTGGAATGTACGTGGCACACAACAGCCGCATCGAGCAGGGGACGAAGATAGTGGGCGCATCAATGACCGTGCGTGGTGACACGGTCGAGATGGTCGCCCCGGGAGACAGCAACACCACGCGTGTCGCCCTGCCGCCGGGAACGATCCTTCAGAACAGCCGACTTCAGCATCATGTCGTGGACTTCTTCGTGAGAGACACTCTCCTGGAACAGGAGTGTCGCCTCTTCAATGAAATGGACGGGACGGTCAACACGGTGCACTACCGCAACCTCGGACGCGAGTCGCTCCAGCTGGCCGGCTCCACTTACGACGCCCTGAAGGTAACGGAGCTGGACAAGACGACCGGCGTCGCCACCACCTTCTGGGTCGATCCGTCCACCGGTTTGCTTCTCAAGTCGACCGGCGTGCGGGACCAGTACCTCACCGATCCCGGCGTCCGCGATCGGATAGTGCGCGCGGACTTCGACGAGCGGCTTTTCGCCCGTGTCGATACCATCATCAGTAACCCCTGGGGACTTTCGTATATGAAGGTGCGTGCCGTCATGCGGCCCGGCGGGCTCTGGATTACTCCGGAAGGCCTGACTGTTCCCGGCCAGGCATTCGAGGGGACGGTAGTGGACAATATGGTCGACGGCGTCTTTGAGATCAGTCATGCACGATACAACGGTGTCGGCGCGCCTCCCTTTCCGCCGGATTTCACCGCTACCGATTCTCTCTGGAAATATCTGCAGCCGCAAGAGATGATCGAGTCGGACGACCCGAGTCTCATCGCCAAAGCGCAGGAGCTGACTGCGGGTTCCCGCGATTCGTGGGAGGCGGTGACGAGGCTCAGCAGCTGGGTCAATAAGGAAATCGGCTATGATCTTCCGGGCGGCGTGACAGCGCTGAAAACATACGAAACGCGTCTTGGCGAGTGCGGCTCGCATTCCAACCTGGTGGCCGCTTTCTGCCGCGCCGTCGGTATACCCGCGCGCTGCGTTTTCGGTTGTATCTATGTGCCGACACACGGCGGCGCGTTCGGTCAGCATGCGTGGAATGAAGTTTTCATGGGCGAAGCCGGGTGGATCCCGATCGATGCGACAGTCGATGAAGTGACTTTTGTCGATTGCAGCCACATCCGAATCGGCGAATGGACCTCGAAGGCAACCATGTTCAACCCCGAGAAGATGGAGATAATCGCCTTTACGGTCAGTGACGAAGACGACGCAGGGCGCTCCGTCGAGACGGCGAAGGATTTCGAGCCTTTCCTCGGAGCGTATCGCGGCCCGGACACCGTTCTTACCATCCTTTCGCAGAACAACCATCTGGCGATCGATATCCCCCGTCAGATGGTGTTCGAACTCAAGGATCCGGATGAGCACGGTGAATGGTGTTTCGTGCTGACGTCGAGCGTGTCGGTTTCCTTCGAACTCGACGCCGAGGGAAGATCGAGCAGCCTGACGATTCATCAGCGCCAGCGCTTTCCGCGCTCTGTTGACACGGATTCCGCCGCGACAGCTACCGCGATTCCTGAGAAGTACCGCCGCCTCGTGGGGTCTTACACGCTCCCGATGCAGAGTGCCACCTTATCGGTCACCGGCACCGACAGTCTCATCACGCTCGTATTCCCGGGCAACAAGTCTGTTCCTATGCGGGAATCGACATCGCCGGGCGTGTGGCTGGCGGATACCGGGAGGAGCACGTTATCCATCACTTTCGACACCGACGGCGACGGTCCGGCCAGCGCCATGCGATTCACCGAGCTGGTGCTTTGCCCGAGAGTTGACTGAGACGGTCGAGGCGCGCGGCGACGTGCGCGCTTGCCACGCGTTCTAACAAAGACGGTGAACCCGGTGGTCGTCGGACAGGCGCGACCGGTTTGCGTGATGACCGTGAACGACAGCATGCCCCCGGCCCCGGCGAATCAGCCATCGGTTGACCGGAAACGCTGCCGTGCCTGCAATTACCAGAGACGCCGACAGGCTGGCCCAGAAGAGCGAGGAATCCAGGCCCGCGCTCATTGCCCCCGGAATGACCAACATGATGGCGTTGTCGACGACTTCCATGATGAGGATTGACGCCGTGTCTGCCGCAAAGGCCAATGCCGCGGCCGTTTTCAGCGCAAACCCCGATCGGATCAGGGGAATCATGGTCAGAGAATAGCCGAACACAAACGCCAGTGCCACTGCGAGCACAATTGTGGATACCGTTCCCCACCCGAGAGCCGTGCCGATAATCATCCCCAGTATCTCCCCGACGGCACATCCGGTGAGACAGTGAACCGTGGCTGCCAGTGCCGTATGGTTCAGGGATGCATACGTATGGTTGTGATGGTGCATCTTCATTGAAGGTCCTCCTGCGTAACTGAGTTCGCTTTTGTCTGTTAAGACGGAGAGACTCGCGACGGTTACACCGGGCGGGGGAAAAAACGGAAAAAAATCAGACGGCAGGCGGCCAGGCCGGGACTATCCGCGTTTACATGAGCAGTCGAGGCAACCGTGCGCAGCGCAGAGCCGGCAGGTTTCTTCCAGCCGCCGGCGGAGCGCGCGGCGGGCACGATGTCGCCGGACTTTAAGATTGTTGCGACTGATCCCCAGCTCGCGGGCCAGCGCCTCCGGGTCGCCATCGGCCAGTTCCAGCGATTCGATCAATCGAGCGTAGTCGGGCCGCAATGTCGGAAGCAGTCCGGCGAGACATTCACATACTTCAGCGACTTCCGGACTTTCAGATTCCCGCAGTGTTTCAAGAGCGCCGCGATACTCTTCGGAAAGCCGCTGCTGCACCCTGCGTGCACGATAGGCGTCGATAATGGCGTTCCGGACAATCCGGTGAAACCAGGGAAGCAGCTTGTCCTCGTCGCGAAGGTCGGGTGCGGCACGGACGGCTTTCAGCAGCGACTCCTGCAGGATGTCCTCGGCCAAATCGTGGTCGTGGAGCTTCATCCGAATGTACGCCAGCAGGCCGCTTCGGGCCGATACAAGCTTGTCCAAATCAACTGTTCCCATAGGGTCTCACCCTATAAACACCAGCGTGTTCCCAGAAAGTGATTGGCAGACCGTCTACGGAGGGTGTTCTTTGCCCGTACTGACTTTCAGCGAAACATCAGGAGTTCACGATGCACAGGTTCTGGCAGGAAACCGTCTGGCGGCAGTTTGGCGCCGCGCTCGATATGCTCGAAAATGCGATTCGCGCCTGTCCCGAACACGTTTGGGGCGACCGGGCCGGATTCCACGAGTTCTGGTATATGGTATATCACACCCTGTTTTGGACGGACTATTATTTGTCGGAATCGGGCGACGGGTTCCGCCCGCCCGAGCCGTATACGCTCAGCGAGTTTGATCCCGAGGGGGCGTTTCCGGATCGCGCGTACTCCAAAGATGAAATGCTGGAGTATCTGGGCTATTGTCGTGCCAAATGCCGCTCCGCCGTATCGGCGCTTACCGAGGAGTCGTCACAACAGTTGAATGCGCACGGCCGCAAAGAGCTGACGGTCGCGGAACTGCATTTGTACACCATGCGCCACGTGCAGCACCACAGCGCCCAGCTGAACCTTTTGCTGAGACAACGAATCGACTCCGCCCCCCGCTGGGTCGGTCGCACGCAGAAGTCACTGGACCAGTCGTAACCGGATTGAGTCTCTCGACGTATAACAACTGCATGCTTCGGATATGCGTGCGGAGGATTACATGACAGAATCGGGAAACGCCGGGGAGGGCGGCCAGCCGCTGTTGTATCGCGACCTTGCCGACTGGTGGCCGCTTTTGTCCGACCCGGAAGAATACGCCGAAGCGGCAGCCGTCTATTCCCGCACGATTCAGGAAGCGGCCGACAGCCCCGTTCGAACGGTTCTTGAACTCGGCTGCGGAGGGGGCAACAACGCTTCGCACATGAAGAAGCACTTTGCGTTGACCCTGTCCGACGTATCAGTCGGCATGCTTGAAGTCAGCCGCGCGCTCAATCCCCAGTGCGAACACGTTCTCGGTGACATGCGCCACATCCGTCTCGGTCGTCAGTTCGACGCCGTTTTTGTTCAGGATGCCATCATGTACATGGCCACCGAGGAGGATCTCGCTTCGGCAATGGCTACCGCCGCAATTCACTGCCGCCCCGGCGGGGTGGCGCTGTTTGCGCCGGATCACATCCGGGAGACATTCAGGCCTTCGTGCAGTCACGGCGGTCACGACCGGGGCAACCGGGGACTGCGCTACCTTGAATGGCACTGGGATCCCGACCCGAACGATACCGTCTCGGTCAGCGACATGGTTTATCTGCTGCGCGACGGAAATACCATGCGATACGTGTACGACCGCCATGTCGCGGGGTTGTTTCCGAGGCAGACCTGGATCGCTCTGCTCGAACGGGTCGGATTCGAGGTTATTGCCGCCCCGGCAGGCACGCCGGATATGGAGCCGGCGTTGCCGGAGTTCTTTCTTGCCCGTAAACCCGCTTGACCGGCCGCTGCTTTTCGTTTACGGATAGCAACTCAGTCGTCCGCCTGTACGTATTCGTAATAATGGATCACGTGATCCATACGTGTCCGTTCACCCGGTTCTCTGCACGTGCAGAAGACTCCAATTATGAGGGTTCGTTATGGGCAAATCACTGACCTTAGGCTTGATGGTAATCGGTATTGTTATTACGGGGTGCTCGCCTATGCAACAGGCCGTTGACCGCGACAAAGAAATCGCCGCCGTGCAGGCGGCGGTCAGAGAGAGTATTACCTGGTGTATTCCGGAAAAGGACCGTGACCGCCTCTACGCCCACACGGCTCGAGACTCGTCGTTTTTCATCTTTCATCCCAATTCCCGGTCCACCATCCACGGCTTCGACGAATTCCAGGCATATGCCGAACGGATATTCTTTGACCCGCGCTTCAAAGCCGTCAGCGCCGATATCAAGGAGCTTCGCGTCAACCTGTCGAGAGGCGGCGATGTCGCGTGGTTCTCGTGTCTGCTCGACGATATGGGGGAATGGGACGGTCAGCCGGTAGGTTGGGAAGACGCCCGATGGACCGGCGTGTTGGAGAAACGGGACGGCGTCTGGCTGCTGGTGCAGCAGCACTTTTCTCTGGCCACCGACGCTCCTCAGGAGTAGCGGCGGGGACGTTTATGGTGCGGAGGGCTGGCGAAGGCGGCGGTTGACTCCGCGAAATCCGACCAGCGTGCGGCTCTCCTCGTCCCACAGTCGATAGCCGAGCGCTTTCAGACTTTTCCAGAGACCGATCGACTTGGTCGGCTGTTTGAGATTCTCTATCTCGCGCTGGCAATGCGGCAGGTTGTAGTTCGGGATACGGGAGTTCAGGTGGTGAATGTGGTGGTAACCGATACTGCCGGTGAACCATCGCAAGACCGCCGGCAGCTTGTAATACGAACCGCCGTCGAGCGACGCCGTCACGAAGTCCCACTCCTCCTCACGGGCCCAGTACACGTCTTCAAACTGATGTTGTACGTAGAAGAGCCAGATGCCGGCCATGATTCCCAGAAACAGGATCATGAACTGGATGAGCAGGTACTGCCAGACTCCCATCACCAGGCTGAGCGCCACTCCGATCGCGATGATCCCGAGATTCGTTCCGTACACGCTCAGCTTCTGCGTTTTCGACGCTTTGCGTCGCACGAAGCGATGGGTGACCAGCAGTATGAACAACGGCCCCAGAAGGAACATGACGATCGGATTGCGATACAGCCGATACTGGAGACGCTTGAACGGCGGTGCCGCGAGATACTCGGCGACCGTCATCATCCAGACGTCGCCGTGCCCGCGCTGGTCAAGATTCGCCGAGGTCGCGTGATGCCGGGCATGGCTCGCCCGCCAATAATGATACGGTGTGAACGTGATAATGCCCGTTACCACTCCCCAGAAATCATTGGCCTTTTTGGAGCGGAAAAAGGACCCGTGCCCGCAGTCATGGAAGATGATGAAAGTGCGGATCATAAACCCGGCCGCCACCACGGTCACCGGCAGCATCAGCCAGAAGGAGATCTGCCCGAGCTTGTAGGCAGCGATCCACAGTGCGGCATACGGAACCAGGGTGTTGACCAGCTGCCAGACGCTTTTCAGCCGGGTCGGTTGCTGAAAGCGTGACAGTGATTGCTGGATCAGCCGGCCATTGACGCCGTGTGACTCCGGGTTACTATCGGTCACGTCGGCTGACAGACTGGCTGAGGGTGCGCGAGGTTGCTCTTGCCGGGTCGGACTGGAAAAGCGACAAAAAAGGAGACCGGAAAAACCGGTCTCCTGTACGAGTCTCACTCACGATTACCAGGACCGCTTGCGAAAACCGCCGCCGCCGCCGCCACGATTGTCGTTGGTGCGGGGTTTGGCCTCGTTGACCGTCAACTGCCGGCCATCGAGTTCCTTGCCGTTCAGGCCGGCGATCGCCGAGCTGGCGGCGCCGGAGTCGGGCATTTCCACGAACGCAAAACCGCGCGGGCGGCCCGTGTCGCGGTCGGTGATGATGTTGATGTCCGAGACTTCACCAAAACTTTCAAAAGTTTGGCGCAAATCGTCTTCCGTCGTGTTGAAAGACATGTTGCCGATGTAGATTTTCATTCTACACTCCACTGTGACGCCCCCTTAGCGTACCACCTGATTCTGCCGAATCGGCGCTGCACCGGGTGCGCGTTTGTGCGCACTATTGCGCGAGAATTCCTGACTCTAGCTTCTTCAAAGTTTTGGTGATTAGACCAACTCGAGAAAACAAGAACGGGACTCAGTTATTTACCCGACCATAATACCGGGTCGCCGTTCAAAAGTCAATGATTGCCTTACGCTACCCTCGCTTTTTCCAATACCGCCCCCCGGATAGTGAATTGACCAGATCTGACAAATTCTGACAGGCGGGTGTTCGCGCCTGCCGGGGCACCCAAAAAGAGGACCGGCGGAATCCATCCTTGTTCGGAAAGCCGGCCCCCGAAACGAAACAATCCCCCGCAAAGGACGTTTTTAGTCACGTTACCTTGTTCTTCAATGAAAGCCTGATGTCAGGAGTCACAATGCCTGCTTTTTGGTCGCTGATATCGGTAGTGTCTCTTTCGTGTGCCGTTTTCTTCCACGGGGCTGCCGTCCGGGCCCAGCAAACTTGGCTTCCGGTCGACGAACTGCCCGACGGCGAGGTATTCGCCCTTTTGGTCGATGCAGACACTCTCTATGCCCTGATCGACTCTTCGGTGCACTACAGGTCGCACGACAATCCGAACTGGCAGCAGTCTTCGCCTATTCCGTCAGACACGCCGCCGTCGAGTCTGATCAAAAAGGGCGATCGCCTGTTTGTCGGAACGTACGGGTCCGGCGTTTTTGAGACCTCCAACCTCGGCCTCGACTGGACTCCGCGAACCACCGGTCTATCGGGAGTCGGGGCAATGACGGTCACCGCACTAGCCGTGCGGCATGACAGTTTGTATGCGGGGACGTCCGGCGCCGGAGTATTCGTAATGAACCTCAACGGACCCTTCCAATGGGCGACCTACCGCACCGGGATGCCTTCGCTGGCCGGCTGGGATGTTCAGACATTGCACGAGTGGTCCGGCTGGCTCTTCTGCGGCTCGGGTCAAAACGCGAATGTCTACATCAACGCTCCGGGAGAGTCGACCTGGCAGGAAGTGCCCTTTGGCGATTTCATCCCCACGGGGCTGGCGATGCATGCAATTGAGGGCACCGGCTTCGACCTGATCGGCGCGGCATCGAACGGCATCTACACCAGCGTCGACACCGGGGCGAGCTGGGAGCACTATGCCACGCCGTTCAGCGCCGCCGGCGACGGGGCTGTCGTGTCGGCGGCCGGCCGGACATTTGTCCTTTTGATGCATGCGTCGCGGGGCGCGTACATCTTCGAACGCACCGATGATTCCTGGTCGCTGTTCGATCACCAGCTCGTCTACTGCTACGATCTCGCGGCCTTTGGGGATCGGCTTTATGCGGCTCGCCTCGAGGGTTTGTGGTGTCTTCCGCTTTCACCCACCGATGTCGGGGGCAGCCCCGGAGGCGAATTGCCAACCGGCGTGCGACTCGAACAGAATTATCCCAATCCGTTCAACCCCGCGACCACGATTTCGTTTTCGCTTCGTGAGGCGTCGCCGGTGCGGCTTGCGGTATACAACGTGCTGGGCCAGTCGGTCAGGGTTGTACTTGATGGTATTTACCCGGCGGGGAATTATCGCACGGTGTGGGATGGCACGGACGACCAGGGTCGCCCGGTTGCCGGCGGCGTATATTTCTACAGACTGGTGACGGCACACGAGACGCAGTCTCGCAAGATGCTGCTGGTAAAGTAAGTGAAGGCAGGAGTTCGGACGAGGGCCCTTTCGTCCGATCCGGACCTGCCGCGGTGATTGCACTCGTCACTCGCAGCAGATCGTCACTTTTTCGTCGTCGGCGTCGATATCGATCGACGTCTCCGTCAGCGCCGCTATCAAGGTATCGAGCTTCTCTCCGTTGAGATCGTTCAAGTCGAGAACGATTCCCTTTTCCGAGAGGCTCGACACTAACTTCGCTTTCGACTCCCCCGGCATCAGAGAACCCAGTTTGACACCTGCCTTGAGCAGCACCAGCGGAATCTTGATGTCTACATTTTTGTGTCGACGGTGGGTATCCGGACCGCCCGCCACCTGTACGCGAAGATACTTCGGTTTGCTGCGGGGCGTCTCGCTTGCGGTGGCGCTGGTGACCGGACGTGGCTCTTTTGGATCAAGCGCTGCCAGCAGGCGGTCGGCCTCATCGGCCGTGATCTTGCCTTCAGCCAGCATGTCCAGGATTTTCTTTCGTTCTGCACTCATCTTCTATCTCCTTACTTCATATGTGTGTCGTTCGACTACCTGAAAACCTGCGATGTTTCGCTGCTGAGCCAGCTCGGTATGATCGGCTCGACAAAAGCCGGTGTTTCGCGATACCGGACCGGGGATTTTGATGCCAGTATTGAGCGGATCATCCGCTCGGCCTCGTCCACGGCCAGCAGTCCGCCGGCCACCTGGTCCAGCACAGTCATGACGGTGCTAGCCATTTTCTCCTCTCTTCCCCAATGCGTTCAGCGCTTCCTCTACCGAGATCTCGCCGCGGTCGAGTCGGTCGAGTATCTCGTTTTGGGGCTCCGCCACCGTTTCCACGTCGACAAAGTCAAGCTGCTCGGCGATCCGGTTAAGCCGACTTTTGACGGTCGGGTAACTGATTCCGAACTGTTTTTCCATTTGCTTGATTGAACCGTGGCTTTTCACGAACACGGCTACGAACACCTGGTCTTCGGCTTTGAGCCGGGCCAATGGCGGCAGTTCAAACTCTCCATCGATAGCGATATCCTCGCCGTCGATTGCGACCCGCCGGATCGTGATTGACTTTCCGCCGGTCATTGAGGTCAGATATGCCCAGTCTCTTTTCATATGGTCTCCGTGTTGGTCTTTCTGATAGCAGTATACGAATAAAATGACAAATGTTGCGTAATAAAGTTATGAAAATGAATAAACAGATTAAATAAATTAAGTCATTAATGAGTCGTTCCAGGGGCTGGATTGATAAAAGCATCGTTAAGGCATTGCAATGCAAGCACTACCGTTATGTATAGCGACCGGCAGCATGAGGCTGGCAGCTCCGTTGTGGATGCTTCCATCCGATTCAGTTCGCCCAAAGCGTGTGGATTACGTAGAGTCGAAGAAGCCGGGGACAGAGATCGGAGCAGCGGGGCAGCGAATAGCTCCGAAGAGTCAATGATGCCGACACCGGCCCTGGAGGGGACGCCGTATTAGAGGAGAAGTCAGCGGCCCACCCGGGGTGGGCCACTGGATTGTGCCGCGAATGTCAGGTTGCCGGCTGCAGCTCCGGAAATGTGAGCCCAAAGCGTTGGCATAGCTCCGGGACGCTCTCGAATTTCATTCCGAGCCGGTACTTGTCATTGATTCGTGCAAAGGCCTCTATATCTCCCCAGGCGTTTGCAACCTCGCGAAAGTAGTTCTCGAATCCGGATGGAGAAATAATCTCGATTATCTCGCACGGCTCGTCACCGGGATTCCAAAACGTATGCCACTGGTGACGCGGTTTGAACACCCAGTCGCCGGTATCGGCCACGACGACATCATCGCCCAGGAGCGCCCCCAACCGACCTTTGATCACAAATGAATACTCATCTTCGTTCTCGTGACGGTGCAATGGTGCGGCCAGGGCCCGTGGTGCGATGGGGTGGTGAACGACGGCGAACCGTTTCTCGGCGGGGGCGCCTTCAATTTTCCAGTGTACCCCAAGGCCTCCAAAATCGAAGGAGTCGCCGTCAGCTGATTTGATGATGGTCGGTGGCATGGAATCTCCTTTGCTAACATGTTGCTATCGAGTGTGTTGTCTGAATCCTCTTGACTTTTTCGTTACATTTCATTATACACAGCGTATACTTATTTATAGAGTTAAACGAAACAACCGGCTATCGGTTTCAATTAATGTACACTATGTCTAACGAAAATAGCTCGAATGGCACAGGGGCTCGGAAGCGGCCATACACATTGAAGGCCAGGGCTCGTCGGTGGGAAGATATCCGCAAGCGCATCACAAAGGCAGCAGTTCATTTGCACGAGACAGTCGGGCCGGCGCGGACAACGATCAACGCCATTGCGAAGCATGCCGGTGTCCAGCGGGCCACCGTATACAATCACTTCCCGACCGAGCTGGAGCTTATCGATGCCTGCAGCGCGCACTGGTTCGCAGAGAATCCGCCTCCGGATCAGACCGCCTGGTTGCAGATTCAGAATCCGGGAATTCGGACGCGGTGCGCACTTCAGGATATGTATGAGTATTACGATCGGAGTCGGGACATGCTGGGAAAGGTTCTTCGCGATGCGGCGGTCGTTCCGGCGATGGACGAAATCCGGCGCATGAAGTGGGTGCCACAGCTCGAGGGGATTGTTGACATCCTTGCTGACGGATTTAGTGCTCCAGCGAAACAGACTGTAGAGTCGCATTTGTCGGAGCTCGTTGAGGACAACATTTCGGCGGCTGACGGTCGGCACACGACGGAGAAAGAAATTCGAGCTTGCCTACGCGTAGTCCTGGATTTCTTCACGTGGCAGACATTAGCGGAATCGGGGTTGACTTCGGCCGACGCTGCAACGCTGGCTGCACGGTGGGTCGAAGCTGCCGGGGAATCGCGACCCGAGTAATCAGGCGGGTAGTGTGCTCGTCCCGGGTGGGAGATTGTTATTCACCGGCTGGCCGGACAAAAAAACGGGCCGCGGAGTTAACTCGGCGGCCCGGCAAATCGAATGGTAACATTCGGTTTTATTTCTTTTCCGCATCACCCAGTACAAACTCAATACTGAACGCTACCCAGACGCCCACCGGCTTACCGTCGGCCGTGGCCGGTATGAAGGTCGCGGTTTTGGCCGCAGCGAGCGCGGCGTCATCGAGGGCGTTGTTTCCCGAACTCTTTTTTACCCGTGTCTCGCGGACTGCTCCGGTACTGTCAACCAGGATCATCACCCAGACTTTGCCCTCGATCCCCTGATTCTTCGCTTCTGCAGGATAGACAGGTGTGATCGCAGAGGTCATTTCCGGCATGGTCGTCACCTCGACGAATTCATCGGGAGCCGGTAACTTCTCGTTCACCGGCTGCGCGGCGGGTTTCTTCGCCGGCGCCTCGGTTTTCTCGCCGGCCAGCACCTGCCAGCCGGACAAGGGCAGCAGCAATAGTGCGAAAATCAACACAGTCAGCGTGACGGCGATGTTGCGGAGTTTCGTCGACCGGCGTTGCTCTCTGAGAATAGACATCAGTCTTCCCTCCATATATGATGTGCGTGCCATCGGTACGCCGGCCGTAATCGCACGGCCTGCAACTCTGATAGTGCGCATGAATTCAATGAGGTACGACGCGTACGAATCCGGGCTTGTGCCGAGCGCCAGGACGGCATCGTCGCATGATTTTTCGGTTTCGCTCACCAGTCGACCGTACGTGATATGAGCAAGCGGATTGAACCAGTGCAAGGCGCGAAACAGCCCGGCAAGAATCATCCAGACGCTGTCGCCCTGCCGGATGTGAGCGTATTCGTGTTGCAGTACGATTCTGAGTTTTTCCGTTGTCCACTGACGCGAGTTTTCAGGCAGCATGATGAATGGCCGGGTCAATCCCGATACAAACGGCACAACCGCCGGGCCGATCAAGACGATTACCTGTGATGGAATCCCGGCGGCCGCTACCGCGAGCGCCCGGCTCTCGGTATCGGCGAAAGGCAGCGCGCGCCGACGCAAGCGCAGAACCACGATTCGGCCGGCAGCCATCCGGACCGCGAGGTATGCTGCCCCCGACAGCCACACGAGAAGACCGCAAACCGGCCAGCCGCTCCACGCGCCTGTCGTCTCGCCATCGACAGCGGTCTCCAGACCGGATCCCACCTGCCCCGCATATCCACCGGGCCACACAGACGCCAGAGAATCCGGAAGAGCCACGTACCATCCCGGCACGATCAGGGCGGCGAGCGGCATGACCATGACGGCGCCGATTGCCAGCTTCAGAACAAGGGAGCGCGCGAGTGCGCTCGATTTCGACATCAGGACAACAGTCACCAGCGCCAGAGCCGTCATGATACTCGCCTTGAGCGCATACACCGACAACGCGATGAACAACTGGTGCGCGATCTGCGGATCACCAGACAGGGCGTTCATGGGCGCTTCCTCCTGCTTCGCGATTCCTTCACCAACCGCTCGAGCCGATCCAGGTCTTCGTCACTCAGCCGGTTTCCTGACAGATCCACCAGTGATGACACCGCGCCTGCGACTGACCCGTCAAAAAACGTCTGTACGACATGCTTTAGCGCCGACTCACGAGCCGCATCGGGATTGACGGTCGGCCGGTAAATGTAGGCGCGTCCCTCCTTCCGGTATGTCACCATTTTCTTGTCGACCAGGACGGCCAACAGAGCCCGCACGGCGGAATAACTGGGGGGATCGGGGATCGATGCCCGCACCGCCGCCACCGTAGACTCACCATCGCGGAACAACGCATCCATGATCTGTCGTTCGCGACGGCTCAGTTGATTGAGAGCACCTTCCTTCATGACCATAAGACGAGCCTCAGGGAAACCGCGTTCATCAATTTCTGCTAAAAAATTAGCATAAAATGGACATCACGTCAAGCACAAAATGCTAAAAAACCAGCACATATGTATATTGCTACGTTTTGGCCCATGCACTTACCCGCAGTCCCATCCCGCAGAGGCGGCTAAACGGCATGTTGTGCAACGACATAACATGGTCGGGCAGCTCGTTCCCTCCCGCTCGTATGATGGTGCGCCCAGTTCTTCGCACGTATCATTAGCAGCCTTCATTAATCTATTTCCCGCCCTTAGTTGTCCTTTCATGAGATCATTGGCGAAATCATCTCCGGCCGGTGGCCGGATGGAAAGGACGCATGTCGAAACGAGTTCTGGTGTACGGTTTGGCGATCGCGATCGTGATTGTCGGCGCCTACTTCCTGCTCCATGGCTTTCCCGGTGCGGCAGCTGTGCAATACCAGTTTGCGAGTGTCACTCGCGGCACTATCGAGATCACTGTCTCCGCGACGGGAACCTTATCTCCGGTGACGACGGTGGAAGTCGGCACGCAAATCTCCGGTACCATCGATACGGTATTTGTCGATTTCAACGACCCGGTGACGGCCGATCAGATACTCGCCGTGCTGGACACGTCGCTGCTCAAAGCGTCGGTGCTGGATGCGGAAGCAAGCCTGGAGCGCGCGGAGGCGCAGCTCGATCAGGCCCGGGCTGACTACACGCGCAACAAAGCGTTGTTCGAACAGAAGCTGATTTCGGAATCAACCTGGCTGCCGTTTGCGATCAATCTGAAAACGCAGAACGCCGCCGTAAAATCGGCACAGGCGGCGCTTGACCGCAACCGCCGCAATCTCGAGTACGCCGTTATCCGCTCGCCGATCGACGGTATCGTGATCGGACGTAACATCGAATCCGGGCAGACGGTTGCCGCCAGTCTGTCCACGCCGACGCTGTTTGTCATTGCCCGGAATCTCGATCGCATGGAAATCCTCGTGGATGTCGACGAAAGCGATATCGGTGATATCAAGCTCGGACAGCGCGTGCGTTTCGAAGTCGCCGCGTATCTCAACGAAGAATTCTCCGGAACCGTCACCCAGATCCGACTCCAGCCCAAAACGGTCTCCAACGTGGTGACGTATACGGTCGTTGTCGAGGCTGATAACGATCGCGGGCTGCTGTTGCCGGGCATGACCGCAACTGCGGAGTTCATCACGTCCGCTCGCGCAGATGTGCTGATTATCCCCGCAAAGGCCCTGCGCTTCCAACCACCGGCGGAAGAACTCGAGACTTACCGAGCTCGACGGGACCAGGAGCGAGCGGGGAAGGTTGATTCGTCGGCCGTCGATGTCTCCGCGCGGCGTCCGGGCGAGGCGGGGAGACCGATTCGACAGCGCCCCGCCGAAGCGGGAACGGTCTGGTATCTTGATTCGCTGGGCCGTCTTGCGGCGGCTCCGCTTCGAACGGGACTGTCCGACGGCTCCAACACCGAGGTGGTGGCATCGCGCATCCTTACCGAAGGCATGCAGATAATCAGTGGCACGCAGAGCGAGATATCGACTGCGCAGCAGAGCAGATCCATGCAGCGTCCGCCCATGGGTCCGGGGATGCGGCCGTTTTAGCGGTATCGAACGGAGATCGTTGTCCATGGCGCCAGTGATAGAGACACATGCCTTGATCCGCACGTTCCAGATCGGCGATATCGCAGTTCGGGCGCTGCGCGGAATCGATTTGGTCATCCAGCCCGGCGAGTTTGTTGCGATTATGGGAGCTTCCGGCTCCGGCAAATCCACGCTGATGAACCTTTTGGGCTGTCTGGACACACCAACGTCGGGGCAGTACATTCTCGACGGCGAACGGGTGGACCGACTCAGCCGGACACAGCGCGCCGACGTGCGAAACCGCAAAATAGGGTTTGTATTCCAGGGCTTCAACCTGCTGTCGCGCACGTCGGCCCTGGAGAATGTCGAGTTGCCGCTGTTCTACAATCGTCACAACGGAATCAAGCACAATCGAACCGCGGCAGCCGAGGCGCTTGCGCGTGTCGGACTGGGCGACCGTCTCGATCACACTCCCAACCAGCTCTCCGGCGGACAGCAACAGCGGGTCGCGATCGCCCGCGCCCTCGTGAACAAGCCGTCGATACTGCTCGCGGACGAACCCACCGGCAACCTCGACAGTGCGACGTCGGTGGAAATCGTAGCGCTGTTTCAGGATCTCAATGAAGCCGGCGTCACGGTCATACTCGTGACGCACGAACGGGATATCGCGCAGTACACGAGGCGGATGGTCGCGCTCCGCGACGGCCTGATCGTCCGTGATGAGCCGGTGAACGGGCGCCGCGACGCGCGCGCGGACCTGGCCGCACTGCAGGCGGAGGCGAGGTAGAAGATCATGGGCTACCTTTACAGGCTGGTCAAAGCGGCGATTCGAAGTATCGGGAAGAACCGGATGCGAAGCCTGCTCACGTCGCTCGGCATCATTATCGGCGTGAGCGCCGTGATCATCATGGTGGCCATCGGCGAGGGTTCCTCGTCGCGCATCACGGCCAGTATCGACTCGCTGGGGACCAACCTCATTATGATCATTCCCGGCACGATGACCACCGGCGGCGCTCGCATGGGCGCCGGCACATCCGAGCGCTTCACGTTTGACGATGTCGACCACATCCGGAAGAACTGCGAGCAGGTCGCGCGGGTGTCGCCTGTCGTGCGAACGGCCGACCAGGTAGTAGGCGGCGGCAACAACTGGTATACCACGATCTACGGTGTCGATCCTGACTATCTCGCCATTCGAAACTGGGAGATCGATTATGGCGAGCCGTTCGATGACAAGGATGTGACCGCGCGTCGCAAAGTGGCGGTGATCGGCAGCACGGTCGCCAGGGAGCTTTTCGGCGAGACCGACGCCGTCGGCCAGACTATCCGAATCCGCAACATCCCGTTCACGGTTGTCGGCGTCCTCAAGAGCAAAGGCCAAAACGCCATGGGGCAGGACCAGGACGACACCATCCTTGCTCCATCGACCAGCGTATTGTACCGGCTGAAAGGCCGGCAGTGGATCGACATGATCAATGCCGGCGCGATATCGACCGAGCAGGTGAGTGCGGCTATCGAAGAACTTCGCGCGCTCATGCGCGCGGCGCACGGGCTGCAGGACGGTCAGGAGGATGACTTCACGATTCGCAGCCAGGCGGAGATCATGGAGATGGTGAACGAAACCACGAAGACCATGACGCTGCTGCTCGGATCGATCGCAGCGGTAAGCCTGCTGGTGGGCGGCATCGGCATCATGAATATCATGCTCGTATCCGTGACCGAACGCACGCGCGAGATCGGAATCCGGCTGTCGGTCGGGGCGCGTGAGAGCGATATACTCGTGCAGTTTCTGACGGAAGCGGTGGTGCTCAGCGTGAGCGGCGGGCTGGTGGGAATAGCCTTGTCGATAGCAATTGTCGGCGGCCTCAACCGCTGGACCGAGCTTGACGCCATTGTCACGCCGGAGATTGTCGCGTTATCGTTTTTGTTTTCGGCGGCCGTTGGAATATTCTTCGGGTTTTACCCCGCGCGCAAAGCAGCTCTGCTCGACCCCATCGATGCGCTGAGACACGAATAGTCGGTCACCTTGAGCCTGTCGAAGGGTGACCTGCGTACGTGGCACATGCCCACGCGCACGACGCCCCAGTGCGCCTGGTAGCAAGCGGGGGGTGGAGCAAAGGCGGACTCGAAGAGGGATCCGCCCTATGGGGCTGAGAGCACTTCATCCCGCGCGCCGGCTCACAAATGTGATACCGTTTCCGACGATCATACCGTATACTCCTGCGGGAGGTTACTCCAATCTCGCGTATCACAAAATCAGAGGAGACGTCACATGTCAAACGGTATGCCTAAACACGGGGTATTTTGCTGGAACGAACTGATGACCTGGGATGCCGCCAGGGCGACCGAGTTTTACACCGAGCTGCTTGGCTGGAAAGCCGAAGACTCCGGCATGCCCGGCATGAAGTACACGATTCTGAAGGCCGGTGACACGCAGGCCGGGGGCTTAATGGCAATGCCGCCCAATGTCCCGAAAGAGGTCCCGTCGCACTGGATGGCCTATATCGCCGTGGACGATATCGATGCCTGTGCGAAGAGAGTAGGAGAGCTGGGCGGCGAGGTGTTTCACGGCCCGCAGGACATTCCGAACCTCGGACGCTTCTGCATTCTCAAAGATCCAACCGGCGCGGTCGTGTCCCTGATGGAGTTCGTGAAGAAGTAGGTTCACACGTGGTGTTAGTCGATCTCGCCTGGCACCACGGAAGTTGTCGGTCCGTCGCTGCGGTGGGCTGTGGTTTGGACGAAGGCGGGCTTGAAGAAGGACCCGCCGTAGACGGCTGCCATACCCGTGAAAACGGGTATCCATCCGATAGATGGTGTCGGGCGAGTCGCCCGACAACACAAGATACATGTATGGCGTCAGGCGGGGTCGTCTGACACCACAGCCAATGCGGTTTTATGCTTTGGCGGCCGGCTTGCCGGCGATTGCGTCAGCGATTTTTTGTAGCAGTTCGTCTTTCTCGATCGGCTTTTCGACGAACGCAAACGGTTTTGGCATGGCGGCATGGTCGCGCCCGAACAGATCCTTGAACCGCGTCACGCCACTCAGTATGATTACCGGTACGCCGGAGAGCGCCTTGTCTTTCGTCAGAAAGCGATAGAACTTCACGCCGGTTTCTTTCGGCATGATGATGTCAAGCGTGATCAGGTCGGGCTTGAACGAGGCCACGATCTTCTCGGCTTCGTTGCCGTCGACCGCAGTCTTGGTTTCGTACCCCTCTTCGCGGAGCAGCGTCTCCAGAAACGTGCGGACATCGGGTTCGTCGTCGACGATCAGTATTTTTTTTGCCATGCGGCGCCTTCTTTCTGCGACCGGGTCGGTCATTGTGGCGTATGCGACATGTAGTCAGTCGTTGCTGCGGCCTTTCAGCAGTTCCTTTATTTTTTTCAGAGTCGCCGGGTCGGCCCCGTCGACAAGGTTTTTCAACTCGTTCTGAATAGCCACTGTCTCCGCGGCTTCATCTTCCTCGGGCGTCACTTCGACGCAGAGCAGCTTTTTGATCGCGGCGATATAGTTGGTCGGCTTGACCGGCTTCTCGAGGTAGATTCCCGGTCCGGACATGGTGAGTTCCCTGAGGTCGGCCTTGCCGAGATCATCGCGGGCGTGGCCGGTGACAATGATAATCGGGATCGAGGCCCATTTCTTGTTTTTGGATAGTTCGTGGTAGAACCTGACACCGGAGTGCTTGGGCATCACCAGGTCGAGCGAGATCAGGTCCGGCGGTTGTTTCTTCACGATTTCAAGCGCCTCGAGACCGTCGCGCGCCTGCGCCACCTCGAATCCGGCCTCGATCAGCGCGGTCGTCAGAAACAGGCGGACATCGTCCTCGTCGTCGACCACCAGTACGGTTTTGTTCATCGGTTTGGTCATACTGCCGTTCCCATCTATGTCGGTTACTCGATATCGTCGTTAGACTGTTGCTTCGCGAGTCCGGCGAGCCGTTCCCGAGGCAGTTCGATCCGGAAGCGCGCCCCTTCACCGGGTCGGGACTTGACGACGATCTTGCCGCCGTGTTCCTGCACGATCTTTCGGGTGGTCAGCAATCCGAGTCCGGTACCCTGTCCACCCTTGGTGGTGAAGAACGTGGTGAAGATCTTTTTCTTGATTTCGTAGTCGATGCCGGTGCCGTTGTCGGCGACCTCGAAGACAAGCGCGCCGCCCTCGTTGCGCGTGCGGACTTCAACCCAGGCGTTTTCCTTCTCGCTCATCGCGCATGCATCAAGAGCGTTGGACACCAGATTGGTCAGGCAGGTATGCATGCCGTCCGGATCGAGAGGAGCCGGCTTGATTTTCGGGTCGAGGTCCGCGCGAAGGTCGACTCCGGACTGAGCCGCAACGTCGCGATACAGGCCGATTATCTCATTGACCAGTTGGTTGGGGTCGGTCGGGACCGCGTGCGGCACGCGCCCCTTGGCGAATTCGAGGAAATCCTTCACCAGGGTGGTCGTTTTGTCGAAGTTACGTTCGAGCATCTCCCAGCCTTGCTCGATCAGTTGTTTGTCTTCTTTTTTCAGTCCCAGACTGACAATATACTTGCCGCCTTCGAGACCCATAAGGATGTTTTTTACGCTGTGAGCCAGACCGGCCACGGTCTGCCCGACAGCGGCGAGGCGCTCGGCCTCGATCATTTCATCCTGCAGCTTCTTCAAATCGGTAACATCGCTTGAGATTTCGATCACGTGCGCAACCCTGCCGTCGCCGCGCTGCAGAGGCGAAGTCATTACATGGTAGTGCGTCTTCTCCCCCTTTTTGCTCGTGCCGACCTGATTCGACCGGTGCGCCTGACCGTCTTCAAAGGTCTTCTCGGCGGGGCAGTTCGGACACGTGCGGTCACGCCGTTTGTAGATCTTGTAACAGTACTCGCCGACAGCGTCGCCGAATCGTTCCCGGAACGCCTCGTTGGCCCGCGTGATGCGATAGTTCTGGTCGATCACCGTAACATAGCACGGCACGCGGTCGAACAGGATCTGGTATTCCCGTTGCCACTTACTGGTCTCGGTGACATCGGAGGACATCTCGAGGATGTACTCGACGGGGCCGTCCGGCGTGCGTCGCAGCGGCGCCGAATGCACGACGTAGTGGGTCATGCGCCCGTCCTGGTCGAGTCCGGTTTCGTCGGTCACGCGTGACTGACCGTCTTCAAAAGTCTTGAGCGCGTTGCATCGGTCACACGGGCAGCCGGATTTTTTGTAAACCTCGTAGCACTTCTTTCCGCGCCACTCGCCGAACCGCTCGGTGAAACTGCGGTTGGCATCAACCACGTCCAAGTCGCGGTCGATGACCGCCACGTTGAACGGCAACTGCTCGAGCACTTCCCGTTGCAGCCACAGGACCTCGGATATGTCGGCACGCTTTTTCGGCATGACTACTCCACCTGCTCCAGGCTGAGCCCGGGCAGGACGACATGGTTGAATTCGGTCCGTTTGAGGCGCTCGAGAACGTCGGCCCGCAGATACTCCGGTCCGGCGCTCGAGTGGCAGTTCGCACAGAGCACGATCGCCTCTTTCTCGGGTTTTTCGGCAGCGACTTCGCGGTGGCAGCCGATACACATCGCGTGCATGGCATCGGTATAGGCCGGTGCGAGGTACTGCTCGACGGTTACGGTTGCGCCGGGCACGACCAGGTCGGTGTGACAGGACTCACATGTCTTTGCGGATGTTGCGGTGCGATTCATGTTGTCGGCGTGACACTCGCTGC
Organism: Candidatus Zixiibacteriota bacterium; assembly: GCA_034003725.1. Lineage (NCBI taxonomy): Bacteria > Pseudomonadati > Candidatus Zixiibacteriota > Candidatus Zixiibacteriota bacterium. The sequence continues at coordinate 122,065 of JAVEYB010000006.1, read as the reverse complement.
AGGCGACATTGGCGCCCGACGGTGAGCCGTGCCATTCGTGGCGGAACGCGTCCGCCGCGACATACATCTGGCGGTGGCAGTGGAAGCAGCCGCTGTTTTTGTCCTGCGGCATATTCATGTGATGGCAGAGCACACATGACTGTTCCCGGCCGAGCGTGTCCTCATGGAACTGGTGCTTGAACGCGACGCCGTACCCGTCGCGATTGCCGTCGACAAAGAGCGTATCGCCGCCACGCGCGGCCACGGTCGGAACATCGGCGACCCCGCCGCTCCTGATCTTCTTGCCCGGGATGAGCGCGAAGCCAATTGCAAGCGCGACCACAAAGGCAAAGGAATACCGGGTCCGTCCCGCGACAGCCGGTGCGCCGAGCCATACTTCACCGGCCCGGCTGAAGTGCGGCGACGCGTGTGGATCCGACTCCTCTTCCGTCGGTCGGTTTTCCCAGATATTGAACTTCTCGATGGCAAACAGGAACACCAGAACCATAAAGGAAACGATGCCGAGGCTGATAGAGAGCTCCATCCAGGAGGGGAAGTAGCTGTCGCCGGAGGTCGAGAGCATGGTCAGGCCGCCGACGTTGACGCGGTTGAAAATCGCACCGAACACCACGAGGAAGGAGCCGGTCCATTGTCCGGCGAGCGAATTGCGCGTTTTCGGGACCGCGAACAACAATATCGGGATCACCGCCATAATCAGGATCTCGGCGATGAATAGGAAGCCTTCCCAGGTTCCTTCGACCATCAATGCGAGTTTGCCGGTGATCGCCAGATCGACGAACCGCACGATCAGGAAGATACTCAACACCCACACGGCCGCTTTGCCGAGTTTGGCGACCAGATGCGTTTCAGGCGGGCGTTTGTATATCCATGAGGAGACCAGATTCTCCAACGACACCATCATCAAGCCGAGACCGACTGCGGAGATGAAGAAGAGAATCGGCAGCAGGGGCGTGTACCACAGCGGGTGCAGCTTGAACGGCATGATCAGAAACAGCGACCCGAGCGACGACTGGTGAAGCGTGGACAGCATGATGCCCAGGAGCACGAGCGGAAACCGGAATTTCATGAGGAAGTCGCGGATCTTCGCATAGCGGCTCGATGACTCCAGCGGCACGGGGCTGAACTCGAGAAGGAGCACGGATGTGTAGAGCATCACGCACCAGCCGACTTCGAACAGCGGTGAATGGGGGTTCCAGAAGATGATCATATGCCAGATGTTCCAGGGCAGACCGAGGTCGACCATGAGAGAGAAGACGACCGCGACATAGCCCAGAAACGCGGTCAGGACCGCCGGCCGGACCATCGGATGAAACTCCTTACGCCGCATCACATAGAAGATGGCGGTGATCACGAAGCCGCCGGCCGCCAGGGCCACGCCGGCCATGACGTCGAATCCGATCCACAGACCCCACGGGGTAGCGTCGGTGAGATTAGTCGTGGCGCCGAGTCCAAACGCAAAGCGGTTGATGGCCACGGCGAGCGACAGGCCGACCAGCGCCCAGAGGATGGCTTTCACGACATGAACGCGGTTCATCGATGTCCCTCCTCTGCAGTGCTGTCGCCTTTGAGCTGCTGGCGACGCTTGATGATCCAGTTCAATCCCAGCATGACGCCGCCCATGCCGACAAACGCGAACGGGACGGCTTTCATCGCGAGACTGGTCGTCTTGGGCAGTGGCGTCGTCAACTCCGACTGGTAGCTGAGGAAATCGAGATTGATGTCGGATATGTAGAGCACCGACGTGCCTCCGACCTCATGCTCGCCCCAGATGTGATCGATATACTTTCCGGGGTTTTCGGCAATTCGGCGGCGCGCCTCTTTGACCAGGTCCGTGCGGGAGCCGAATATCGTAGCCTCTTTCGGACAGGCTTTCGTGCAGGCAGGCGGCTCGCCTTTTTTCAGGTTATCGTAGCACAATACACACTTGCGGACGTAGGGGACCTGCTGGTCCCAGTCGTACCGCGGGATCCCGAACGGGCAGGCCATCATGCAATAGCGACACCCCAGGCATTTGTCGTTATCGTAGACGACAGCGCCCTCGGGGGTCGTGTGCAGGGCACCGACCGGGCACGCGCTGGCGCAGGCGGGCTTCAGGCAGTGACGGCACTGCTTGCGGATGTAGTGCGGGCCCGGCTTCTGCAGGATGGAGGTCCAGTTCTGGGCCGACAACCCGTCGTTGTTCTGCCAGCTACGCGGCACGTCGAGCCCCAGTCCGTTCTGCTTCTTGCAGGCAGCCACGCACTCGAGACAGCCGATACAGCGGGTGACGTCAGTCAGAATGGCGACACTCATACCGGGGCTCCTTCCTTGTTGAGGGTGGTGCAGACGTCTTCGTCGACGCGTGCCGGGAATTTCCATGCGAGCGTGGAGACAAGCTGCGACAGCGGCATCAGCACGCAGTGGGCGATCTTCGTGAACGGGATCAACACGAATATCAGTTCACCCGACAACACGTGGACCAGCATCGAGAGCCGGTACAGCGCCGGGCTGACGCCGAGATTGGCGCATACATACCCGGTGATAAACGGCACGATGAGCACGAGGGGCCACAGATAATCCTGTTTTCGGCTGAGGGACCGGGCGTCGCGCGACCCGACCCGGCCCAGAAAGAGAAGCACGCCGAGTGCGATGGTCGCGAGCGTCAAGGTGTCCGCCAGCCCCGGTGACAGCGTCCACCAGCCGAACCCGAGCCCGTCACGCCACAATTGCACGTGGGCGAATAAAAATATGGGTGTAACCAGCAAGCCGATATGGAACAGGATCGCGATGACGCTGTAGACAGGGCGGTGACTGATTACGCGTTTAACCGGGAAGACCCATTCGAGTGTGCGGCTCAGGGTGAGCTTCCAGGGGATCGTCTTGTCGCCGGCACGTCGATAGGCTTCGAACATGCCGATCAAATCAAGGACGAGAATGCGAACCAGCCCGAGAATCATGATCGCAAATGTCAGGCGGAACAATGGCCCGGTTGCGAATTCCAAAAATGCATCCACGGTGCGGATCCTTTCTACTTGTCAGCGCTGCCGGTGGCATCAGGCTTCACTTCTTCGACAGCGTCTTCTTCCGTTTCCGGTTCAACGATCATCGCGGGATCGAAGATGATCGCCTTGTACAGCAGGTCGTGCAGACCCACGACTTCGGCATCGATGCCCTGGTCTTCGACCAGTTCACGCAGCTGCTTTTTGCAGTTGGCGCAGGGGGCGACTATATACCTGGCGCCCGTGGCGCGGATCTGGTTGGCCTTGGCCAGGCCGCCGACTGCGGTGCGATAGGGCCGAATCTCGTCGATCGACACCGTTCCGCCCCCGCCCCCGCAGCAAATGTTGTCCTCGCGGTTGGGGGTCATCTCGACATAGTCCGCGCAGATTGCTTTTAGCAGCTCGCGGGGCTGCTCCAGAATCCATTTCTGTCGCGAGATGTTACACGGGTCGTGATAGGTGACGCGGTCCGTGATCGCGTTTGGTCGCAACTTGAGCTTGCCGGCTTTCCACGCGCCATAGGTGTATTCCATGATGTTGATGACGGGGAGCGCGTCCTTGCCGCCGCAATGCGCGGGGAGAAAGTACTTGGCCGACCGCGAGGCGTGTCCGCACTCGCCGATCAGCACCTTCTTGCCGTTCAGCCGTCGTGTTTCCACGTCGATCTTCGTGACTACCCGCTCGAGGATGCGGTCGCTGTAAAACAGCCCGTAGTTGATGCCGTCGAAATAGCCCGTGCCGGTGGTCCAGGAGTCGCCGGTGGCGGTGAATACGGCGGCGATGCCCATGAGCGTTTCCGCTTCCATGAGGAAATCGCTCACGGCCGGGAAGAACACGTATTCCGCGTTTTTGATGTCGACGGGGAATTTGATGTCGACATGCAATTCTTCCTTCATGTCCTCTTCGAGGAACTCCAGTGTATCCAGAAGCGCCGGGACCGGTACGGCCGACGTGTTGCCGGTCTTGCCTTCCAGTTGCTCGCGGGTGGAAACGACCAGCGCGCGGGGTGCGATACCGATCTCGCTGAGAATATACCGACCGAGGTGCGTGATGAGGGCGTGATCGATGCCGGCCGGGCACTCCATGCTGCAACGGCGGCAGGCCGTGCAATTCCAGAAGGATTCCGCCATTTCCTGGATTTTTTCGTCGGTGAGATGCCCGGTCCCCAAGAGGCGGCCGCGCAGCGAGCCGGCCAGCGTGAAGTGCCGTCGATACACCGACAGCAGCAGTTCGGACCGCTTGCACGGGATGTCATCGGTGTCCCCGGTGGCAAGGTACACCTGGCACTGGGTTGCGCAGCGCGAGCACTTGGCGCTCATGCGAATGAAATGGTCCAGCGCGAACTGGTAGTTTGAATGACGAAGGATCGCCGCAAACGCTTCGAGGAAACGTCGCGGACGATCGTCGACATTGAAATCTTCGACGTGGTATCGAACAGCCAGTTTCTGGCGTTGGACGACATCCGGCTTTTTGGTCGGCGCAAATGCCTTTGCCCGCTGCTCGTCATTAACCGGCGTAGTCTTCATGGTGTCTCCGTCACGGTATCATCATCGTTTTTTTTATCATCTGTTGTCCGGCGAGGCCGCTTCGTGGCCCGCGATCTTCATCTGCAGGATGGGAATTGCGTTGGTGACCGGGTGGTCGCAGGCGGCGAAGTGTGCGTCGGGATCGATCAGTTCAATTCCGTACTCGTCGCACAGGCGTCTTACCTGCGGCGATGACGAGGCCACGTAAACGTGCGCATTGAAGTCGCGTGCGGCGGCCAGATGCAGCTGCTGGATCTCCTGATCCGGGCGATACGTGTGCGCACCGCAGCAAATGGCGACACGGATGGCCTTGCCGCAGGTTGGGCAGGAAATCTCCGCAATGAGATCGATCGGAAAGGCGGCCGTATCGGCGCCCGTCGTGACCGAATACCCGTGCGCCGTAAAAAGCTCCCGCGTCCAGCAGATGAGGTCCTCGAGCGGTATGCGCGCATCGAACGAGACGGGTTCGGATTCGATCTCGCGCGGCTTGAGGCGTCCGCAGATAAACTGGTCGAGCGCTTCGGAGGCGTCGCCGGTCACATTGTCGATAACGACTACGCCCGCCGCCTGCAGCAGATCGCGATAAAACCCCTTTATGCCGCCGCAAATAACCACATCGATCTTTTTGTCGCGGAGCAGCTTTACCCGGCCAAACCCTTCGCAGCCGCCACATTCGAGCAGTCGGCGGTCGATAGGTGTGCGGTTGTCGAGGCGGCAGACCAAGAAGACCCGGGCGACTTCGAAGCAGGGGGCTACTGTTTCACCAAACTTGGGGATTGCAACATTCATTTCCTTCTCCACATCGTGTCAATGCGAACTTTGTGCCAGATTTCACAAGTATTCGTAATGCGCTGTAAGTTAGCGTGTTACGTTTCGACATCGCGATGGTGGTGTTGCAGGTGTTGCAACATAGAGCGTTGCACTGCAACAATCCATTATGTTGCATGCAACGACGAGTGTAGTTGCGATTGACAGTATCTCGTCCCCAGCGTCAGATCAACAGGAAACCCGGCGGACGAGCCGGCTGCCGATTCCCGGCTGAGAACTGTCCTCAGTGACGCTGAGCAACAACAAAGAGCCGGCGGAACGGGAACAGTGTGGTGCCGTCTGTCCCGGGCGGGTATGCTCTGCGCAGCCGGGACGCGTACGCGGCGAGGAACCGCTCGCGGACGTCCGCCTGCAGTCGATCCAGATACGGAACCAGAGCGGTTCCTTTCACCCAGCCGAGCACCGGATTGTCTCCGGTCATTACCTGCAGATACTCCGTGTACCAGATATCGACAGTCCTGCAATGGCCGGAGAGAATATCGTAATAGTCGGCGGCCGGGTGTATCGGGTTTGCAGGCCTGATATCGGCCACGTCTTCGGCCCACGGGCCGTCGGATGCGACCTCCCTCAGCAAGGTGTGAGACGGAGCGTCGAAATTCGCCGGCATCTGTATCGCGAGAACCCCGCCTTCGGTCAGGCAGTCGGCCAGTCGCGTGAAGACCGTCCGGTGATCGTCGATCCAATGATACGCGGCATTCGAGAAGACGAGTCGGGGACGGTCGGGTGGAACGAAGGAACTCAGGTCAGCCAATTGCCAGTCCGCATTGAGACCGCTCTGGCGTGCGCGCGTGAGCATTGTCTCGCTGCTGTCAACGCCGGTGATCCGCGCCTCGGGCCAGCGGGTCCTAAGAAGCGCGGTCGAATTACCGGTGCCGCAGCCAAGGTCGTAGATTCGTTCGGCCGTCTCCAGCGGAATGCGGGCGAGGAGTTCGGCTGTCGGCCGCTCGCGCAGGGTGGCGTGAGCCAGGTAGGTGGTCGGATCCCACGTCATTGCAGTCTCTCGGTGTTGGATTTGGTTGGCGGAACACAATTCCGATCAGTATACAATTATGCAGAGTCCCACGTTGCGTCGCGCCGGGGCTGATGTACTCCTCGCGGCGTCTGCATCCGGTGCGCTTATGACGACACTATACGTTAAAGGGCAGGCGGTTGGGATCGATGCCGTAGCGTTTCATTTTACGCCAGAGCGTGGTGCGATCGATTCCGAGCATGCGAGCCGCCTCGGCCCGGTTTCCTCCGCTGGCGGTCAGCGCGTGCGTGATGCGGCTCTGTTCGTCCACGGCGTCGCGTACCGGATCACCGTCCGGTACGGCAGGGCCCGCCGACACCGCGACCCGTTCCTGCAATTCGGCGGGAAGATGCTCTCTCTGGATAATGCTGCCGCGACATACCACAAACGCGCACTCGATGACGTTTTCGAGTTCCCGAATGTTGCCGAGAAAGTCGTGGCGCAACAAGGTACTCATGACATCGGGGCTGACGCTGACGATGTTTTTGCCGCGCCGGGCGTTGTTTTTCTTGATGAAGTGGTCGACGAGGTACGGGATATCTTCGCGCCGGTTGACGAGCGGGGGCAGATCAAACCGTACGACTGCGAGCCGGAAATAGAGATCGTCGCGGAACTTGCCCGAGGCGACCAGGGAGCGGAGGTCGCGGTTGGTGGCGGCGACCACGCGAATGTCGGCACGGATGGGTTCGGTCGACCCGAGCGGTTCGTACTCGCGCTGCTGCAGGAGGCGGAGCAGTTTTACCTGCGTGGACATGGGGAGCTCGCCGATCTCATCGAAAAACACCGTGCCGCCGTCGGCGGCGGTCAGCTTGCCCGCTTTGTCTTTTTTGGCGTCGGTGAAGGCTCCTTTGACATAGCCGAACAACTCGGATTCAAACAACTGCGGCGGAAGGGTGCCACAGTTGATGACGACATAGTGGTGGTCCTTGCGGGCGCTGAGATTGTGAATGGCGCGGGCAAAGAGTTCCTTACCGGAGCCCGACGGGCCCTGGATCAGCACGGTCGAGTCGCTTTCGGCGACATCCGGCAGTATCGCAAACAGCTTATGGATCAGCGGGCTTTTCGAGATGATATCCTCGAACGTGTAGTTTCGGGCGAGTTCCTTGCGGAGGTGTTCAATCGTGGAAAGATCGCGGAACGTTTCAACCGCGCCGAGCACGTTGCCGTCGTCGTCGCGAAGGACAGCGGTGGAGATACTGATGGGAATACGTTCGCCGGAAGCGTTGGTGATGTTGACCGGCTGATCGATAGCCTCCCGCCCGGTGCGAAGGGTATTCTCCAGAAGACAGCCCTCTTCACAGCAGTCCGCATGGAAGACGTCGAAGCACTGCCGCCCGATCGCCTGCGAGGCCGGTACACCGGTGATCCGCTCCGCAGCGGGGTTGAAGCTGGTGATTTTTCGGTCGCTGTCGACAGTGAAGACTCCATCGGCGATCGAGCTGAGAATCACCTTGAAAAAACGGTCGCTGTCCGGAGTTCCCTTCACGCGTGTTCCTTATCCTTGCCGCGCCTCGATGCGCGACGACCAATATATCCGTTTTTGTGGTCGGATTCAAGGGAAAGGGCGGCAAACGGGAACTGTCGGATGCGACTCGCCCGCGGCGGCGGGCAAGAGCGCATCCGACAGAACCGAAGAAATGAGTCAGGCCGGATAGTGACCGGTTGGGCGGGCAATCGCTATCGGTCGGCCAACCGCACGGAAACGGTCGTGCCGTGTGATACCAGGTCAAAGACCGGCGAGTGCGCCTGCGCGAGCCCGATCAACTCCTCGATCTTTTCACGCGGTGCGTCGGACTTGATCGAGAAGGTTACGCGGATGTTGTCGTAGCCATTACGGACTTCGTCGCTCAGGCCGAGCAGTCCACGGATGTCGATGTCACCTTCGTAGTGCGACGTGATTTCGTCGATTTCGACTCCCATGGCCGACGCGTAGCACACCAGCGTGGTCGTCAAACAGCCGGCGAGGCCGTGCAGGATGTACTCGACGGGGTTGGCGCCGCGGTTTTCCCCGAACAGGACCGGCGGCTCATCGTTGTCCATCTCGAAGGAGTCGGCGCGCGACGTATCCTCTTTGCAGTAGCCGTAAAAGCCCTTGATGGACGACCGGTTGTGACCGCCGGACAGCCAGGTGTTGTCGGAGCGGAAGGTGAACCGGGCCAGCATCGGCTTGTCCTTGATTTCATTCATGGTCGCGACCACCTGTGTGACATTGATGCCGTTGAGGGTGGTCGGCGTCGTCGTGTTCTGGGTGCTCATAGGATGTTTCCTTTTTCCGTGATACATGGTAAAACGTTGACTGGTTACGTCCATGTCATAGGCAGAACCCGTGCCGGATCGTCAGGAGACTTATAAGTCGTTGATTGTGAGCGTACTAGATGTTCGGTGACGCTGCCCTTGGGGTCGCGAGATTTCGTGAGTAACGAAATCTCGTAATCCGGCATCGCGAGAACTCGTGAGAAGGTGAGTCAGTTTAGAGCGGTCGCTTGATGCCAAGCGCCTTGATGCGCGAGCTGAGCGTGAATGCTTTCATGCCGAGGAGCGCTGCCGCGCCGTTGCGGCCGGAGACGCGCCAGTCGGTTTGGTCGAGGGCGCGTTCGATGTTTTCCCGCTCGAGTTCGTGCAACTCGGCCATGGTGCGGATGCGGTCGTGGCTGCCGTTGCCGCCCGGGAGCGGCACAGGCGCAGGGGGACGGGACACATCGGGAAGGGCACGGTCGAGGTTGAGGTGTCCGTCGCGGGATGTAATCACGGCGCGTTCGATGACATTTTGGAGCTCACGCACATTGCCCGGCCAGTCGTAGGCGCACAGCCGCCGCATGCACTCGGGAGTAAGGCTGATGATGTCGCGGCCGATACGTCGGGCGACACTCGATGTGAAGGACTCGGCCAGCATGACGACGTCACGCCCGCGTTCGCGCAGCGGCGGCACGTGGAGGGGAAAGACGTTCAGGCGGTAGAAAAGATCTTCGCGAAACAACCCGTAGCGCATTTGTTGCTGCAGGTCGCGGTTGGTGGCGGCGATAACGCGCACGTCGACTCGCCGTGTCTGCGAGCTTCCGACCGGCTCGAACTCTCCTTCCTGCAGTACGCGCAGCAGCTTGCTCTGCAAGTCCAGCGGCAATTCCCCCACCTCATCGAGGAATATCGTGCCGCCATCGGCCAGAGCAAACCGACCCTCGCGGCGCTTCGTGGCGCCGGTAAACGCTCCCTGTTCGTGTCCGAAGAATTCGCTCTCGATCAGCGTGGCGGGAATGGCCGCGCAGTTGACTTTGATGAGCGGCTTGTCCCTGCGCCTGCTCGCCGCATGAATGGCCCGCGCGACCACTTCCTTGCCGGTTCCCGTTTCTCCGAGAATCAGCACGGTAGCCTGGGTGGCGGCCACCTGGTTCAGATCGTCGATCAAGCGGAGCATGGGACGGCTTTCGCCGATGATATCGTCGAATCCGTGCAGCGCACGGATCTCGTCGCGAAGATACTCCGTCTGGACGGTGAGCGTCTGAATCCGACGTTCGGCTTCGATGCGGTCATTGACGTTTCGGATGATGAGGGTGTAGAAGGTCCGTTCCTGCGCGTCGTAGCGCGACAAGGAGGCTTCCGCGGGGAATTCCTCCTGGGTGGCCCGGACCGCCCGGAATCCGCCCGGAACCCAGAGATACCGGCTGCCTTCAGGCCGCGCATTCAGTTCCCGGACCAGTTCGCGCAGGCGGGTATAGCTTTCGTCATGGAGGCACTCGGAGAACGACAGTCCCTGACTTTCGGGTCCGGGACGAGCGAACAACTTCTCGGCCGCGGGATTGAAACGGAGCACGCTGAGATCGTGGTCCAGTTCGACGATGGCGTCGAGGGCGCTGTCGATGAGCCGTTCCAGCTTGGTTTCGCGCGCGCGAACATCGGCCTCGGCCCGCAGGCGCTGCAACTCCGCCGCGGCCCGCGCCGCGAAGATCTGAAACAGCGCGAGGCCGCGCGGCTGCCGGGGCATGGGTTTGGAATCCATGACCGCGAGATGGCCGAGGATACGGCCGTCGAGATCCTTGAGCGGCACGCCCATGTAGCTTACGGCATTAAACCGTGGCAGGTCGTTATCGCCCGGAAAGAGATGAACGATGTTGTCGGGATAGTGAACCAGCCGGGCGTTTTCGATCACCGGTTCGCACGGCGTTCCCTCGATATCGTAGGCGTAGTCTTCGACAAAGCCGTCGACCATCCAGAAGGCTAATGCTCTGAGACGGCGGGTGTCCGCTTCATACTCCGTGACCCACGCCCCGTCGGTGTTGACCGCCCCGGCCAGGTTTTCGACCAGAGCACGGAAGAACGGTGTGCCGGTGGTTGACGCCGTGCCTTCGAGAATTCGCCGCAACGCAATTTCATCGTCGCCCGGCAGCGGATCGTATGATGTGTCATTCGTCATGGGTCGAACAGTCGAGATCTTCCTGCGTCAATGATACCCGGTATCGATTCGGCGGTTTGAGCGCGCCCGGCAAACGGCGCGTGACGGGAAGATAATAGATAGTATGGCGATCCGCAATATCCATTATAAACACGTGGCTGCTGCGGGGCCGCTCTTTCAGTCTCATGAACGAGTGATCCACTGCGGCGCGGTCGGATCAGCGGCCCCGCAAAATGAGCCGCGCGCCGACCGAAGTTCGGCCGACGCGCAGCGCGCGGTAAGGAGTGTTTGCAGTGTGGTGCGCGAGAAATCAGGCGGCCCTGGTTGCTTTCTCCTGCCGCTTGCGCGCGACGAAATAGGTGTTCTGGATATCGTGCTCGAGGCGGCTGGTGGTCACGTGTTCGAAACCACTCTCGGCGAGCATGGAGCGCGCCAGCTCTTCGCCCCAGGCGGCGCCGAGACCGAGTCCGCCCTGAGCCAGCGACACGGTCATGCAGTGCATGCATGAGATGGTGTAGATGAAGGCGCCCAGGGGGTTCTCGATATTGTTTTCGACATTGCTTGAGGCCGCGATATCCTGCATCAGGAAGACACCGTCATCGCGAAGCGCACGGTTGATGTTGTCCAGCACGATGTCCGGTCGGCTCTGGTCGTGAATCGCATCAAACGCAGTCACCAGATCAAATGCGGATTCCTCGGACCAATGCGTGAGATCAACCGGAGCGAACTTCAGGTTGGTCAGCCCGAGCTGCTCAGTCTGTTCCACCGCCGAGGCGATTGCCTCGGTCGACAGGTCGTAGCCCGTGAACCGGCTGTTGGGGTACCGCTGCGCCATTGCGATCAACGCCTTTCCGCGGCCGCAGCCGATATCGAGCACGTCGATCCCGCTATGCAGGCGGTCGTCCAGGCCGGGTACGAGCGGGAGAATGGCGTCAAAAAGCCCCGACACAGTGGTCTGTGCGCTTTCCTCGGCCATCACTTCATGGAATCGAGGATACGCGGAGTAGGGTACGCCACCGCCCGTCTGAAAGCATTCGACCACTTTGTCTTCTACTGATCCAAGAACCGCGAAGTATTGCGCCGTGACCGCGATATTATTCGGCGACGCCTCGCGTGTGAGGAAGGCGGCATGTTCGGCCGGCAGGCAGTACGTGCGGGACTCGGGGTCATAGGCGACAATACGTCCGGACACCATCGCGCCGAGCCACTCGCGCACATAGCGCTCGTTGAGACCGGCCCCGTGCGCGATCTGCTCGCTGGTCGAGGGTTCCAGTGTCGCCATGATGTCGAACAGACGTGTGCGATGCCCGATCGACACCATGAATGCGACGGCGGCGCTGTTGAGCGTGCTCATCATTTTGTAGGCGAAGGCCTCGGCTTTGATGTTGTCAAAGCGTCCCGGATTACAGCCAATAGAGTTACACATGACAGACTCCTTAGTTATTCGAGTTAGACGGTGCATAGTTCAATTCAACTGCGGTCCCCAGCGACGGGACGGTTGAGCGACGATTGCTCAGGGCAAAAGATATCGCCGTGCACGCGATTACGACGGCGCACATGAGAAGAGACCGCATGCCGTAGTGCGCGTGTGAGCCGGCAAAAGCTACATACAGACCGAAGGTTGTCGCAGCGATTCCAAAAACGCCGGTTGCGATGAACCAGCGCGTGCGGCGCGCCGGTTCTGTTTTGCGGCGGCGGTAGGAATCGACGACCGCCAACACGTGGAACACACCGTACAGCGCCGTCCAGCAATACGCGGCGGTGAACAACCAGTCGATTACCGAATTGCTGTACAGAGCGGGCCCGACATACAGCGCGGCGCAGAGCAGGGTGGCCTTCACAGCGGTGCCGAATTTCGGATGCAGCGTACCGAAGGTGTTCGACAGCGGTCCAAAAAAGTAGCCGTCGCGGGCGACACTGTAGATGATCCGCGGCATGGCCGCATAGGCGACCGTGAGGGTGCCCAGGGTCGCCGCCACCGACGACAAAGCCATCAGCAGGTACCCGACCCGTCCAAACATCAGGCTGCCCACGGCCAACTGCGGCGCGTCGCCGCCGTAGCCGAGGTCGGACTCCACCGCCGTGCGCCACGCCGCGAGCGGTTCAGTGCCGGCCACGCCGAGTCCCATGACGATGGTGGTGAGCAGGACTCCGGCCAGACCGATCAGCAGCCCGCGCGGCATTGACTTTTTCGGTGATTTGACTTCCTCGGCCAGCGAGCAGGCGAATTCGATTCCCACAAAACTCCACAGGGCGAGCGCAAGACCCGCGGTGAGGATGCCATCGCCGCCAAACCAGCTCGCGGCCGTGGCTGCATCAATCATATGCTCGGAGGACCATGCGCCGGTGTCACTGACGCCGAGGAAACCGGCCAGGCCGAAGAACCAGCGAATACCAAGCATGACCAACAGCAGCAGCGCGGAGATCCAGGCGGTCGTCCTGATTCCCAGGATATTCGGGAGGACGGCGAGCGCGGTAAGAACCACGACAAAGACGCCGAGAGGAAGATCCGATCCAATCAACGCCTTGAGCCCGAATGCGCCCGCGGCCGTTTCGCCCGAAGCGGCAAAGGCAAACATGCCGACAAAGGTCAGGCCGAGAACGGCGCCGATGAACCGGCCGGCGGATCCGCCGATTACGGCACGGGCGTAGTCATACAACGCGCCGGCGCGGGGATAGACGACACTCAGGCGTGCCGCCGAAATCCCCAGCAGCAGGTTGATCGCAAACCCTGCCGCCAGCGCCGGCACGAACGCCAGACCCAGGCGGAAGAATCCGGTGAATTCGCTGACCATCGTGCTTGATGCCACGACCAGCGCAACTCCCGCGACTGCCACCTGCCAGGTGCCGATTGGTGCGGTGCGGCCGGTTGGTATGTTCTGTTGGGACATGCGGACCTCCGTCGGTTGCCGGGTGATTCTATGAGTCATGGACCCGTGTTATCGATTACGTGCCAAAAGATCGGCTTCCGGCCGGCCGGCAACAATCGGGGGGACTACCGTATTTGAAGACATCGGCTACCGTACCGCCACGCCGGCCGCCGGCCAGTTTGTGTGCCGGAACCTTAAGGGAGTCTTCGGGTTGGACGGAGATTACGGTACGTGAGCCGATGAGTGGGATTACTTACGCGCTCTTGTCGATCAGTCCGAGGTCGGCGATACGTCGGACAGCGTCGGTGCGGCTGCGGCAGTCCAGACGGCTGAGGATATTGGCCACATGCATGTCGACCGTCCGCGTGGACAGAAACAACTTGCGGCCGATCTGGCGGTTGGTGAGTCCGTCGGCGATCAGGCGGGCCACCTCGAGTTGCCGCGAAGTAAGTCCGGCCTTATCGGCGCGTTCGGCGGCGTCGATCGACCGACGCTCTTCGGGAGTCTCTCCGAGGGCGGCCAGGTCTTCCGCGATTCGGGCGGCCAACGGCCGCGCCGCTAGTTTGCGGGCGGTGCGGTAGCCGGCGCGAAGGTGCGTGATGGCCTCTAAATTGTCACCGGCCCGAGACAGCGCTACGCCGTAGCGCCATTCGGTATGCGCGCGGCCGATGGGTATCTCCAGCCGATCGAGATTCTGCACGGCCTGTGCGAACTGCTGCACGCTGTCGGAGATTTTTCCGCCGAGCATCGACAGTTCGCCCAGCGCGTACGCAAGCCCGGCCAGCGCTTCGAGATTGCCGGTAGCCGACGCGATGTGGGCAAGCGATTCAGCGCACCGGCTGGTGTCCGCCTCGTGGCCCGTTCCGGCGAAGAAGGTGGCCGCGCTGCACAACGCCGGGATAACATCGTGAAGGTCCTGCGTCTGCTTCCAGAAATCCAGCAGCGTGCGGTAGCGCTCGGCGGCGGATTCCGACGCGCCCTCGTAGTCGTCAATGAGCGCCATCCCCCAGAGCGCGGTCATGTGCATAGCGGCAATGTTCAGGCGCCGGGCTGAGGTAATGCAGTCGGCAAGGTTCTTCCTCGCCATGCGAAACTCGCCCCGGTAGGCACGGACAATACCCAGCACGCCTTCGGCGGTCACACGCGACCCGGGCGGCGACGCCTTCGACGCCAGCACTTCAGAACAGACCTCGACCGTTCGTTTCCAGTCGCCCGTCATAAAGAGCACATACGACATGCAACTCAAGCAGACCTGCGTGTGCACATCGACACCCTCCGAACGACAATAGTCTACCGCAGTCGTGAAGACTTTGCGGGAGGCGGAGTAGTCGGAGGCGCTGGCCAGCGCAATGGCGAGGCGGCGGTAGACTTCGGAAGCCGCCTCCGTCTGGTTGTGCTTCAGTGCGAGTGTGAGGCCGGCGTGTGCTGTCTCGCGCCCGGCATCGTACTTCCCCTGCATGGCGAGGATGTCTCCTTTGAGGCCGAGCGCCCGCGCCTGGATATCGACAAGGCCGGCCAGCTCGGCCCATGCGACGGCCTGCTGCACGGCGTCGAGGGCGGCGGTCAGCTGCGTGGTGGCGTTAAGGCGCAGGGCGGCGGCGAGCATTTCCGATGCGGCGTCGCCAAGACAATCGGCGGCGCGGAATGCTTCGGCAGCCCGGCGGCGCGCCTCCACGGCTTTTTCAACCGCCCCCTGGAGGCCGTAGACCGTGGCGAGTGCGCGAAGGGCTTCGGCGCGACGTCGGAAGTCGCCCTCCAGCAGCGGGCTGTCGACTACTTCGCGCCAGGCACGTGCCGCTTCGGTAAGCTGTCCGCCTATCTGGGCACAGCGGGCGAAGCGCTCCACCGCCGCCAAACGGGAGTCGTCGTCATCGCCGGGCGGCCATATCTCGAGGGCGCGGTCGATTGCCCGGGCGGCATCGCGATACGCATGGAGCCGGCAGGAATGTTCGGCGGCTTTGAGCAGGGCGGCGCGTGCACGTGTCGATTCATGGGCGGCCAGCCAGTGCTCGGCGACTTCTTCGGGCGGCGCTCCGTTGGCTTCAAGATATGCGCCGACTCTGGCGTGCAGCGAGAGACGCTGCGACCATGAGATCTGGTTGCGCACGGTTTCGTGAATGAGCGCGTGGCGAAAGGCGGCTCGTCCGGTCTCGGTCTCGCGCAGGACACCGCGATCCAGCAGTTCCTCCAGCGGTACGTTTCCGCCGTGCAGCACCGTCAGCGCCGCGAGATCGGACTCGAGACCCATGACCGCCGCAAGATCCAGGAGAGCGCGGCCTTCCGGGCTCAGGCCGTCCAGACGCAGGAGGATGGCATCGCGCACACTGTCAGGCACCGGCACCGACTCACCGGGGACCAGTTCGGCCCGGCCGGATTCGATTTGAAGGCGTCCGCCCGATTCAAGCGCCCGGACGAACTCCTCGACGAAAAGGGGAATACCAAGGGTGCGGTCGACGATTTCGCGGGTGAGAGATGGCCCGGGGCGGCAACCCAGACAGCGCGCAATGAGCGCCTCGGCGTGCTCATGCGCGAGCGGCTGCACCGCGATCTCTTCGAGACGACGCGTGCGGCGAAGTTCATAACGCATCCGACGGATCAAGTGTGCGCGAGAGACTTCGTCGTCCCGATAGGTGCCGATGATAACGATCGGTTCCGCCGCCAGTCGATCGGCGAGCGCGGGCAGAAGTTCCAGCGTGGCGTTGTCCGCCCAGTGCAGATCATCGAAGAGGATCGCGGCCCCCCGGTCGGCCGCGGCGGCGGAGAAGGTCGATGAGATTGCCTCCACGATCGTCTCGGGGTCTACGTGCTCGGGTGGCGGCCCCAACTCCGGAAGGAGGAGCGCCAGATAGGGCAAAAGAGAGTCCTGAACGAGCGTGACGTCGGTGTGTCGCAGGCACTCGCGAAGCGCGGCGGCAACCGGACCATACGGCGGGGTGGAGCGCTCGCGCGCCCGGCCGGTGAAGGCGGGTCCGGGAAACCGAGTGAGCGCGGCCTCGGCGAGCACAGTCTTGCCGGAGCCTTCGTCGCCGGTAAGAAGGACAATCCGCCCCTCTCCGGCCGCCACCGTCTCGAAGACGGCGGTGAGCAGGGCCAGTTCCTGATCGCGGCCGACCAGTTCGGCGATGTATGCAGGTGCGTTCATGGTAAGTCAGACGATCAACCGGGCTCCGTGACGGCAAGAGTCGACATGTGTTGGGGTTAGCCGGTCGATGCCGGTTTGTATGTAGATGATTATACTCCATATTATCTCGAAGGACAAGGCAAAATCGGCCGGAGAGGAAATGCCGCGCTGCAGGAAAAGCCCTTGACAAGTGAGCTGTTACCGTGTCTATTAGGCGGCTGAAAGTGCCCGGCCGCCGAAGAGCGGGGAAGCAGACATGCCGCTCGGTGAGGTGGTCAGGCGCCGGGATGACTGTCCGATGACAGGATACCGGGAAGAGACGTTAGCGAAAACCAAATAGATGAGAACAGACCGTTCGCGGTCAACATGACGGATATGCAACGGGTCGCCGGACCGACGCATGTCCTTTTTTTGTAACCTTAGTGTTCGAGAAGAACAGCCGGCGGGAGGAATCAACGTATGTTTACGCGTGTGTCGTCGGTGCTGGTGGCACTCGCGCTGTTGTGGGTCGTTGGCTGCAGCAGCGTCCCTACAGAACAGATCGCAACCACTGACAAGGCTTTCGAAAGCGCCAAAGCCGCCGAGGCAGAACAGTACGCCGCCATGTCGTTCCAGATGGCGATGGATACATTGAACGCCGCGAAGGTAGAGCAGCAGGCGCAGGACGGCAAGTTTTCGCTGCTGCGCAGCTACGACAAGTCCCGTGACCTGTACGCCGCGGCCGAACGGCTGGCCGCCCAGGCGGTAACCGACGCCGCAGCCGAGAAGCAGCGCGTCCAGGAAGAGGTTCGGACGCTGCTTGCCGATGCGGAGACGCTGATGGCGACCGTTGACGCGGCTGTGAAGGCTGCCCCGGTGGCGAAGGGTACGCGGGCCGATATCGAGCTGCTCAAAGCCGATTTCACCGCCGCCCAGACCTCGTTCTCCGATGCGCGGGCCGATTTTGACGCCGGCAGTTTCCTGACCGCCCGCACCAAAGCTAACTCGACCATGGAAAAACTGCAAAGCATCATGACGCAGATCGAGGAAGCCAAGGCGCGCAAGACAACCAGGTCCAAGACCTGATTGACGCCGAAGGAACGGATATGATTCGAAGGACCGTCGCTCGACGGTCCTTCGTTGTTTGGCGATGCAATTACCTGGGTTCATACGACGGCATCGGTGGCTTGCGCTGGCGATTACAATGGGCATCGCTGTCGCCGCTTCGCTGGCAGCCCGATGGCACGCGATAACGACCCATCACGAGCGTACGCTCGCCCGTTACCGCGAATCCCTGAGCGTTCTGCAGGACGCGCAGCTCAACCAGTCAGCGCGTTGGGCGCCGAACGCATTCGCTCAGGCGCGGTCGCAATTGAACGCCGCCCAGGCTGAACTCGACAGCCAGAATCAGCGGTGGCTGCTGATGCGGGACTATTCGGTGGCAGACTCACTTCTGGCCAGCGCATCCGGCCAGGTCCGCGAGACGATGAAGCTGGCGCGCGATGCCGCGCGCAGCGAGCGCGACACCGTGACAAAACGTCACCGGGAGCTGGCCCGAAGAATCGAAGTGCGGCAGAAAGACCTCGATACATCGCTCTTCCGCCTCGACACGTACCGCCTGCTCACACATGCCAGCACGCAGTTGGATGTGGCGGCAAATCTGATGGACGAGGGGCACACCAGCGAAGCGCTGGCGGCGCTCGACAGCTGCGAGGAGAGCCTTGAGGCCCTCAAGCGGCGACTCGATCGACATCGTTCCGAGGAATCATCGCGACAGGCCGAATGGGACGAGTGGGTGTCACAGACGCTCGCGACATCGAAGGCAACAGGTACCCGGGCGATAGTCGTGGACAAGTCGGCGCACCGGTTGCTGCTGGTTTCGCGTGGGAAAATCAGCAAGACGTTTTCCTGTGATCTGGGGTTCAACCCGGCCGTACAGAAGATACAGAGCGGCGACGGCGCCACGCCGGAGGGGATGTACCGGGTGACGTGGGTGCGCCCGACAGGGAGCAAGTATTACAAGGCCCTGATGTTGAACTACCCCAATGACCGGGACCGCACGCGGTTCTCGGCCAACCGGGAGTCGGGCCTGATAAACAACAGTGCGAGAATCGGCGGACTTATCGAAATTCACGGCTACGGCGGGCAGGGGCGTGACTGGACCAACGGGTGCGTAGCCCTCTCAAACGAAGATATGGACACACTGATGAAATATGTCGAGGTCGGCACGCCGGTGACCATCGTCCGTCGGTCAGGACTGGTGCCATGAGCAGACACAATCTTACCGTCTGGAAAGCGGGGGTTGTCGCGTTGCTCGTTGCAGCACCGCTGTCGATCGGTGCGGATTCGCTTTCGACATCGAGCGCTCCCCCAGCCGTCGGCGTGACGGACACAACGACAAAAACGGAGGTCCGTCGGTCGCGCAGGCTTCCCCGCCCGTATATCGTGATCGATCGCTACGCGAACCGGCTTTTCGTTCGGACCGAGGATTCGGTGCTGATAGACGCCGTGTGTTCCACCGGCTCCGGGGCCATGCTCACCGACAGCGTGACCGGCCGTCGCTGGGTGTTTGATACGCCTGCCGGCAAGTACAAAGTTGACAGCAAGCTGGTCGACCCGTGGTGGCGCAAGCCCGACTGGGCGTTTTTGGAAGACAGCCTGCCCATCCCGACCTCGGAGCATGAACGGTTCGACTCGGAAATGCTGGGGGCGTATGCGATCGGTTTCGGGGACGGTTACTTCATACACGGAACCTTGTACGAACGTCTGCTCGGTGTGAGCGTTACGCATGGGTGCGTGCGTCTTGGCGCCGATGACCTGGAGAAGGTGTTTCGTTATGTCACGATCGGAACGCCCGTCTATATTTACTAAGGGAACACATGCGGCCGTCGCGGGCCTCGCTGTCACCCTGCTCGTGGTAGCCCTGCTGGTGGTCGTTTCGATGCGTGATCGGAAAGCTGCGCCCGCAACGACGGAGTCGTCGGCCCAGAGTACGCCGTCATCGGTCGCGTCCACTCTCTCGCTGATTGTGGATCTCACGCGCGGCAAGTTACGGCTCAGCATGGACGGTACGACGGTGTGGGACACACCGTTGATTCTCGCATCGGACTCCGATGAAGTTGCATCGTTTGCGGAAACCCTCAGTCGCGATGAGATCGGGGCGGCGTTCATTCGGCGAGTGCATCTTTTTGGCGGCAGCCGTCCCGTACCCGACTCAATCCTGACCATAGTGGCCCGTGCTGAAAACCTTCCGCTCCAGCACTTGCAGCGCTATTTGCCGGAACGCTTCCTGATCGAGTTGAGCAACGGCTCGAGTATCGACGTCATCACCGATGTTTCCGGAGAGGCCGTATCGCGCTTCGATAACGCTCTTGAAACCGGCCGCTCGTTGTGGCGTTCTCTCGCCGGGGGATCGAGACTTCGCATACAATTGCCCGGCAAGGAAGGCATGTCGCTTTATGGCGCCAGCCGGCCCGGCGTGGCCGTGCTGGTTCGATGAGATAACGCAGGCCCCGTTTCAGCGCGGCCGAAATACCCCGCTCACGACTTCTATCCGGCCCTCTTCAAGATTCCGCAGGACATTGGCAGCCTTTCGTCCGGCATCGACCGGTATGATGATTGAAGGGCTCAGAGGAGGGCGCACCGCTCGGGCAATCCGCATCGCCGACCGGAAGAAGGCGACTGCCTCGCCGGTCAGATCGCATGTCGACACCGGTTCAAACCCTGCCTGCTCGACCGTGAAAAAGAACGTCTCTTTTGACAAGAGGTGGCTGTGTTCGGCCGATTCGGCCCAGAAGACGGGAAAATGAATACCCGGCGATTCACCTGCGACCACCTCGTAAAGCGCCAGCCGACCATGCGGCCGCATTACTCTACGGCACTCCTCGAAGAGCCCGGTTTTGTCTGCAATGTTCGCGCAAAGATGTTGCATCCAGACAATCTCGAAGCTTCCCGCCGCAAACGGCAGCCGTGATGCATCGGCGCGTACGCAGGCGATGCGGTTTTCCAGTCCGACGATCCGATTGAGCCATGTTGCTGCGCGGCAGAATTCGAACGTAACATCGGTCGCCGTAACCCGAGCGCCGAACTCGGCCGCAAGCGTGCGTGCCGGACCGCCGACCCCGCATCCGATGTCGAGGACGTGTTCGCCCGGTCGAACATCGGCAGCTCGAGCCAGCTGTCGGGTCTGGTCGCGGCCGCCAATATGGAACTCATCAAACGAGGCCATATCGTCGCGGGTGAGCGATTCCACCGGCAGTCCGACAGAGTCGGCCGCCGAACGTATCCGAGCGATTATATCGGTCGGCGCATAATGCCGGGGTCGTTGATACGTCATGACCTGCGGTTTCTATTCGTTTCCAGATGAGGCGCTTCAGGGTTGTCCCGAGCGGGTATCTTTGGACTGTCAAACAGCGGGGGCGCGACTGAAGTTCGATGGGGGAACGCGCGGGAACTCTGAGATGAGTTATTTGTTATAACAAATGTCGTTACAACGAGTGTATCTGAACGTCACATGAGACCGATAAGGGTGGCCCATGGCGGTAGCTGAGACACAGTCGCAGGAGATAGTGATTGCCGTGTTGAAGACGGCCGAACGATTTCGAGATGAGTTTTCGAGTGTGCTTAAGGTGCACGAGATCACCGAACCGCAGTTCAATGTCCTGCGGATTCTCCGCGGGTCGCAACAGCAGCCGCTGTCGTGCCAGCAGATCGGTGAGCGCATGATTACGCGGGTGCCCGATATTACCCGGCTGCTCGATCGCCTCGAAAGACGCCGGTTGGTCAGGCGCGAGCGAAGCGACTTTGATCGACGGGTGGTTCAGACAAGGATTACGGAAGAGGGTTTATCGCTGCTGTCTGCGCTGGATCGTCCGATGCGCGAATACCATCGGACCCGTTTTCTCCACATGACCCGACAGGAACTGGCGCAGCTGGCGGGCCTGCTGGCCAAAGCATACCAGCCGGGGTGAAATGATTATTCAGGCTAAAAACGTGTTTGAACACATATTACGCATAACGAAAGGAGCACACGATGATTACTGTCCGCCCTGCCGCCGAGCGCGGCCACGCCGACCACGGCTGGCTCGATACGTGGCACACGTTTTCGTTTGCCGGCTATCGTGATCCGGCCCATATGGGGTTCCGTGTCCTGCGGGTGATCAACGATGATCGGGTCGCGCCGGGTGGAGGGTTCGGCACGCACCCGCACAACGACATGGAGATCATCACGTATGTGCTGGACGGCGCTCTCGAACACAAGGACAGTCTGGGTACGGGATCCGTGATTCGTCGCGGCGATGTCCAGCGCATGAGTGCGGGACGAGGGGTTCTCCACAGCGAGTTTAACCCGTCGCAGGAGGACCACGTTCACCTTCTGCAGATCTGGCTATACCCGTCGGAACGTGGTCTCGAGCCCTCGTACGATCAGAAGCACTTCCCCGACGAGAGCAAGCACAACGTGCTGAAGCTGCTGGTATCGCCGGATGGTCGCGACGGGTCGCTGGCAATGCACCAGGATGCTTTCCTGTATGCCGCCATCATCGACGACGGCTCATCCGTCGAGCACCGATTCTCACCCGGCAGATACGGGTGGATACATGTGGCGGACGGTTCCGCGACCGTCAACGGAGCCGAAATGAGGGCCGGTGACGGCGCGGCAATCAGTGATGTCACAGAGCTGCGGATTTCGGCAAAAGAGCATGCGGAAGTGCTGTTGTTTGATCTGCCGTAATCCGGCACGCACGCCGGTCCGGCCGTACGTATCGGCCGGGCCGGCGGCATTTTTCGTGGAGCACGGAGTCGGTTAAATCGGTTGACGCGGGCAACCTTGCCGTTTAAATTTGCAACAATTGACGTTGCAAATTGAAAGGCTACGATATGCGTGCACAGGACCTCGAAATCGGCGAGCTGGTTGGAAGTTCCGACGGAAACCTGAGTCTTCAGGGGCGCCGGCTCGTCTTGCACTCTATCCATGCATTCGCACGATTCCGACGGGACCTTGTGGAGACGCTGGGAATGGAGCAGACCCGGCGCCTGTTTACACGATTCGGGTATTTCTGGGGACACGCCGATGCAGCGGCGATGCGGCGGGTTTTTCAGTGGCCCGATCAAACGGAGTTGTTGCGGGCGGGCTTCCGGCTGCAGTCGATCGAGGGGATCGCGCGGGCGCGGGTCAGCGTGCTTGATGTAGATAGCGGCAGCGGACGAATCCATATCGAATGTGACTGGCATGAATCCGGCGAAGCCGAGGAGCATGTATCGGAGATCGGCGCCACGAGAGTCCCCACATGCTGGAAGCTGGTGGGATACGCCAGCGGGTACGTGTCGCACGTGCTGGATCGCCCCGTGTACTTCCTGGAGCGTCGGTGTCGGGCGTGCGGCGATTCCTTCTGTCACGCAGAGGGGCGTGATCTGGATTCCTGGGGGGACGAAATAAAACCACATCTGAAGTATTTCGAGGCGGACGACATCATCGGGACTGTCCGTCGTCTCAGCCATGAACTGAAGAAAAAAGATCGTCAATTGACCCGCAGCCGCGGTCAGTTCGGTTCGGCGGACAACCATCGTGACACGCCGTTCTTTGTCGAAGGACGCAGTAAGGCGCTGCGGCAGGTTATCGATCTTGCGGAGCGGGTCGCCCAGTTTGATTCCTCGGTACTGATCACCGGAGAGACGGGTGTCGGTAAGGAGGTTCTGGCCCGGCACATTCACGGCGTGTCGCACCGGGCGAAGCGGCCGTTTGTCGCGGTCAACTGCGGTGCGCTTCCGGAGAGCCTGTTGGAAAGTGAGTTATTCGGATATAAGGCAGGGGCTTTTACGGGCGCCGTGCGTGACCGGACCGGGCTGTTCGAACAGGCGGCGGGGGGAACGATGTTTCTCGACGAGATAGGCGACATCACGCCCGCCATGCAGATCAAAATCCTGCGCGTCCTGCAGGAGAGAGAGATCATGCGTATCGGCGAAAGCGTTCCCCGCCCCGTCGACGTACGGATAATCGCCGCAACCAATCACGATCTCGACGCCCTTGTCAGTGAGGGGCGTTTCCGCGATGACCTTCTGTACCGGCTTCGTGTGATCGAAATCGAGATACCGCCACTTCGGCAGCGACGAGAGGATATTCTACCCCTGGCACGCTTCCTGGTCGAAAAGCTTTCCGGCAAACTTCGTCTGGAGAACCTTCGCCTTGACGCGACCTGCCTTGATTACCTGCAAGCGTATTCGTGGCCGGGCAATGTCCGCGAGCTGGAAAACGCGCTGGAGCGGGCAGCAGTGTTGAGTCGTGACAATGTCATACTTCCGGAGGCGTTGCCGCCTCTGATTGTGGCCCAGGTGGAAGCAGGAGCCGGCGAAGGGGACCCGTTATCCCGGCCGCTGGAGGATATCGT
The DNA here is from genome assembly GCA_034003725.1 of Candidatus Zixiibacteriota bacterium. NCBI lineage: Bacteria > Pseudomonadati > Candidatus Zixiibacteriota > Candidatus Zixiibacteriota bacterium. The sequence continues at coordinate 97,982 of JAVEYB010000006.1, read as the reverse complement.
CAACAGCCACATCCTGTCCGTGCTGTATGCGTCGGGCGGCAACCGCGCCCGGACCGCGCGTATTCTCGGCATCAGTACAGCGACGCTCTGGCGAAAGCTGAAGGCCCTGGGAACGACAGGCCAACTGAGCATTTCAAAATGAAATAACGCTCTCGCCTGCCAGTCCAATTCGCCAATCAAAAGGGTCCGCTGCTCCAACGAATGGGCCACTGTTCGTGAGCCGTCCAGGCCCGTCGCAGCCGCCGTATCTGCTTGATTACCAGCGGAATGAGTGGGTGGACGAGGGTCGTGATGCGGTTGCAGGGAGGTTGCCCCGGACGACGCGTCAATCTAAATGCCCGCCCGGCACAACATTTGTAAGCAAGGCAAGCGGAGGTTGGTTTATGAAGATCACCGTTGCATCGCAGGGGCCGGATATAACGGCAGCGGCCGCTCTCGACCATCGGCCGCCGCGCTTCTGGATCGTGTACGACACTGCGACTCATACGTATGAGGTCTGCGACAGCGGTCATGTCGGCCGTCGTCCGACTGAACCGATAACTTGCAGCGATTCGGACGGTTCCACGCTCGCTATGGGCGGGACGGAGTGGCTTTCCGGGCGTAGTCTGCGGGAGATGTCGGGGATGTCGGTCGGCGATGTAATCGAGCTGGTGATGCGACCGGAGACGGTGTGTCCGGTCTGATACGCGCGCCGCTCAGCCAACTGAACTAGGGTTACTCACGGGTCGGTATCCTACTTACCGACTCGCCGCAGCAGCAAAGGTGGGCCGGATTTCTCCCCGGAATTCGGCTCCGCCGTCTCCCAAGAGGTCGGGCCGCCGGACACTCGGCGGCCCGACCTTTGTGTTGAACCGCACTTTCCGCTTGAAGAAAAGTGTCTAGTCGTGTACTCTATGGGCCATGATCAAGATCAAACATCCGTCCGAGGCGATCAATCCCGGTGTAATCAAACCGGGTAGTGTCATCTACTGCGCCGGCAACGCCGCGACGCCACGCGATTTGCTGCGGCAGCTGGCGGCAGACCTGTCGATAGTAGACGTTTCGATGTACGCCGTGCTGTTGCTGGGGGACGACTCGCTCAACGCGCTGTTCTCCGAGGAGCGATGTCAGAGGCTTACGCATCGCGTGATCTTCAACAGCTACCTTACACGAAACGCGGTCAACCGTGGATGGGCGAAATATCACCCGCTTCATTTGTCCGAGATTCCGAAATGGGTCAAGCACCGGATCAAGCCCACGGTGGCCCTTGTCTCGGTTGCCGGACCGGACCGCGGGGGCAACTACGTACTCGGCACAACCGTCGAGGGCGTTCTCAAGGCCGTGCAGGTCGCCAAAGAGTCCGGCGGGGTGGTCATTGCCGAGCGAAACGCGCGGATGCCGTTCGTGCTGGGCGACACGATTCCCGAAAGCTACATCGACTACATCTACGATACGGACTACCCTCTTCCCAAATCGCCCGTAACGTCACCGGACGACATGGCGAAGCGGATCGGAGAGATCATAGCCGCGCTGTACATTCAGGACGGTTCCGGCAGCGAGCCCGGTTCGACCCTGCAGTACGGTATCGGACAGGTACCGGAGGCGGTCACCGACGCGATCTTGAAGCGCGGGGTGAAGCACCTCGGTATTCACACCGAGTTGTTTGCGGGCGCCATGATACGGCTGGTGCAAAAGGGCGTGGTCAGCAACCGGTGGAAGAAGGCCATCAACTTCTCGATCTCGTCGATCTTTCTCGCCGAGGATCAGGCCGGGTACGACTGGCTATCGTACAACAGCGCGGTTCAAAGCCGCCCGTCGAACTACACCAATTCTGTTTTCCGTATCGCCGAGCAGCCGCGCATGGTGACGATCAACTCGGCGATCGGGATCGATCTGCACGGCAACGTGTGGGCCGACTCGCTCGATGCGCGCAAGATTTACAGTGGTGTCGGCGGCCAGTCGGATTTCATCCGCGGGGCGCAGTTTTCCAAGAACGGCGTGGCGATCATCGCTCTCAAGTCCACTACCAAGGCGGGCATCTCGAAAATTCTCGATCTCTGTCCGGCGGGAATTACGACAACCGCCACACCTTCGGACCAGGTTATCCTGGTGACCGAAAACGGCGCGCTTGATCCGCGCGGCCTGTCGCTGGGCGAGCGAGCGGTCGGAATCGCGCATCTGGCCGCGCCTGCAGAGCGCGAAAAACTGCTCAAGATCATTAGCGATAACCCGGCATTTCACAAGCCGCGACTCGCCATGAATACGGTGCCGGGGTTCACCTCATACGAGAAGGCGCTGGCGCGCCTGTAGGACGGAACCTCGGTCGTCCGGAGGAGACTGGTTTTTGCCACGACCGATCGTTTACCTCGAACTTGGCTCCACAAACGTCGCCCGGGCCGCGGCGTTTTACAGTCGCGTGTTTGACTGGCAATTCACCGACCCTCGTCAAAGCGTCTACGCAACATTCTCGTCCGGGGAGAGCGGGATCGGCGGAGGCATATACCGCACCGACACAGTCAAGCCGGGCGGAGGTATCGTGCCCTATATCTACGTGGAAGACATCGATGGTTGCTGCCGGCGAATCGAGCAGGAAGGCGGCAGGATCGTCGTCACCAGGAGCGAAATCCCCGGGACCGGCTGGTACGCGCACTTCAAGGATCTCGACGGGAACCTTCTCGGCTTGTTTACCCCCAGGGCTGAGTAGGGTCGGCTGTGCTCGAGCCCGATGCACACTCACTGTAAGACAAGAACGGCAGGACCATCAGGCTGCGCTCCTGATGGCCCCGCCGTCCGCATACAACATATGAGTGCGGCGTTTCGAAAGAGTCAGTCCAGCAGATGGAAAGTCTGATCTCCACCGCTATTCCACACGAGATCCGGACCAATCAAGTGCTCCGCAGGAGCGATAGTCGCCGATGCGGACTTGACATCGCTGCCGGCAAAGTCAGCATTGAGCGCGTCATAGACCAGTGACTGAATTTGATCCGACTGGTAGGTCGTTGGAAGCACCTGGCTCATAAAAATTCCGAACAGCCGTTCTTTCGGATCAGCCCAATAGACCGTGTTGAAGATGCCGTCCCACCCGTACGAACCGGCGCTCCAAATCTGATTGGCGCCGGGTATGTCTTTGGCGACCCAGACGCCGTAGCCGTAGCCGCACTGTGTCCACCACTGGATAGGCAAGTCGCCGATCTGGTTGGTCGTCATGCGGTCGACTGTCTCCGGCCGGAGTATGCGGACGCCGTCAAGCTCGCCGCGATTGAGCAGCATCTGAGCAAACCGGGCGTAGTCCTCAGCGGTCGAGGAAAGCCCCCCGCCACCGGAGAAATACACCTGCGCACCATCAACAGGATAATCCGGGGAAACGCCGGTGAAGAGTTCGTCCATGCGTTCCTGATTGCACCGTACGAGAGCGCCGTCTCTCTCGGTGTACAGTGTCGCGAGCCGGTCCTTCTTGCGCTCGGGAAGGTAGAAGTAGGTGTCGAACATCCGCAGCGGCTGGAACACGCGCTCCCGGAGGAACCGATCGAGAGGCTGCCCGGATACGACTTCGATAAGGTATCCGAGAACGTCGTCGCTTAAGCCGTACGTCCACTTTTCACCCGGATTGTGAAGCAGGGGCAGGGTTGCAAGGGCGCGCACAGCCTCGCCGATTCGCTTGTCCCGGACCGTCACAAGATCCGGGATGCCGGCCCTGGCGTACAGCGCCGCGAGAGTGTCATTGAAAAGCCCGTACCCGATCCCCGACGTGTGGGTAAGCAAGTCGTGGATCGTGATCTCGCGACTTGCCGGCACCGCGGTAAAAGTCGTGTCATCCCAACTGAACTCCGCGAGCACCCGCGGATGGGCGAAGTCCGGTATGAACCGGGAGACCGGATCGGTCAGTTGAAAATACCCCTGTTCGTGGAGCATCAGGGTGGCCACGGAGATAATCGGTTTGGTCATCGACGCCAGACGGAAAAATGAATCCGGCGTCAACGGCGTATGGGATTCCCGGTTGGCATATCCGAAGACTCCTTGATACACGACGTGGCCGTCTCTCGCCACTATCGCGACCGCGCCGGGAAGAGCACCGGCGCTCAGCTCCTCCTGAAAGTGACGATCGATTCGTTCAAGTCGATCCGGATCGAGGCCGAATTGCCCCGGGTCGCCGGTCGGCAGACCTTGTCCGGTTGCGGCCGAAATCAGCAACAGGGCGGCGACAAGCGCTGTGAAGAATGCCCGTTTGTTCATGAGAGACCTCCTGGTTTTAGGTTGATCGTTGCTCGTGAGGATAGAAACGGCATAAACGGGCAGGGCAACAATCGCAGGACTACCGTATTTGGCTGACGGCAGTACGGTACCGCCGGGCGACCTTGTCGCGGCGCAACTGGAAGAGGCACAATACACTAGTCTGATATACCGTGGGGAACGTGACCTGATAAAGTCTACAATGTGATTGCGAAGCGGCTTCCCGGGACGTAGCTTGACGGGGCGGGGAAACATGCTCGCAAGAGCGCTACAAAGGAGTCATCGATGCAACGTGTTACGCCCTTTTTGTGGTTCGACGGGCAGGCCGAAGAGGCAGCCCAATTTTACACGTCGATCTTCAAAGATTCGAAAATCAAACATGTCAGTCGCTATGGCGAGGGTGCGCCGGTTCCGGCCGGAACCGTCATGACCGTCTCGTTTCTTCTGTTCGGGCAGGAATTTGTCGCACTGAACGGTGGTCCGCAATTCAAGTTTTCGCCCGCAGTTTCCCTTCTCGTAAGGTGCGAGTCGCAGGAAGAAGTCGATCACTATTGGGATCGACTGCTCGACGGGGGCCAGGCGATGGCGTGCGGCTGGCTGACGGACAAGTACGGCCTGGCGTGGCAGATCATACCTGCCGTGTTTATGGATTTCATTCAGGACAAAGACCAGGCCAAAGTGAATCGCGTCATGCAGGCCATGATGCAGATGGTCAAACTCGATATCGCCGCACTGCGGGCTGCATACGACGGGAAGTAGCCGCCGCGACGCGTAACGGCTTAGCGCCGTCAGGCAGAATGCCCGACGGCGCCGAGTGTGAGTTGTAAACCGGGGGTGTGTTATCTGAGCGCAAAGGCGAGGAAGAACGCGTTGCCTCCGCGAATGACGCGAAGCAGCACGCTGTCGCCGCGCTTCTTCTCATTTATCACCGTGTAAAACTGATCGGAACTCTGGACACGCTGGCGCTCCACGGACCGGATCAGGTCGCCTTCGCGCAGACCGGCCTCGTACGCGGGACTCTGCGGGTCCAGTGACGTCACCACCACACCGGTCGCACGCTGATCGATATTATATCGACGCGCCAGATCGTTACTCATGGTCTGCACCGAAAACCCGAGCATATCTTCGATATCGGTTGTCACTCCGCCGCGGGCCAATTCCGACGGAAGTTCACCGAGCGTCACGGTCAGCGTGATAGCCCGGTCGTTGCGAATAACGCCAAGTCTGACCGACGAGCCGGGCGGCGTGGCGGCGATCTGGTTGCGGAGTTGCGAAGAATTCCTGATTTCACGACCATCGACCGACGTGATAAGATCGCCGGCTTCGAGTCCGGCTTTTGCCGCCGGGCTGTCTTCGCTGACATCGCCGACCAGCGCGCCGGTGGTCTGCGGCAGTTTCATGGCCTGTGCGATAGTCTCGTCGACATCCTGAATACTGACACCCAGCCAGCCGCGCACCACGCGTCCCTCGCTTATAAGGGAGTTCATGACGCGCATGGCCATATTCGACGGTACGGCGAATCCGATCCCCTGGAAGCCGCCGGAGCGGCTGACAATCGCGGTGTTCAGCCCCACCAGGGTGCCGTCGAGATTCACCAGCGGGCCTCCGGAATTACCCGGGTTGATAGCGGCATCGGTCTGAATGAAATCTTCGTAGTCGGCGAGGCCGACATTCGAGCGCCCCTTGGCGCTGACAATCCCCTGGGTGACGGTCGCGGCGAGGTTTTCGCTCATGGGCGATCCGATCGCCAGAACGATCTCACCCACCTGCAGGCTGTCGCTGTTCCCGATCGTAATGAACGGGAGATTGTCGGCATCGATCCGGAGTACCGCGATATCGGTCTGCGGGTCGGTGCCCACTACTTCGGCGGTGTGGCGGCTGCCGTCGTAGAGCCCGACATAAATGCTGTCAGCACTTGCGACGACGTGGTTGTTCGTCAGGATATAGCCGTCGGCGCTGACAATCACGCCGGAACCGAGCCCTTCCTGTCGGTACTCCTGTTCTTCGGGCTGCCGGCGGTTGTCGCGCGGACCGAAGAAGAAATCAAAAAACGGATCGTTTGCGAACGGCGAACTGAACGGGCTGCGCCGCTGCATGGTCAGGATCCGTTCGGTGGACACGGTGACTACCGCCGGCTTCACCTGAGCGGCGAGGTCGATGAAGGCGCGATTGAGATCGCGAAGGGTCATCAGAGGCCGATCCTGGCCGGCAGGTGACGGACCGATCGGCTGCTGGGCCACGCCGGTACCGACAGCAGCGACCAGCGCAAACAGCAGTGCGCTCACCAGTACGCCGCGAAGGACCAGGCGCCGGGCCCGGACGGTTTCATGTGTTTGTGTATCCATGTTCCTAAGTACACACAAAGGCGTCGGTTCGTTCCGTGTATCAACAGCAACGGCCGACCTTGCCGGCCGGCCGTCACCGTGCGCTTTGGTGTCTTCCGGGGAGAAGGAATTACGAGACCTTGATGTCGATTTCCTTCGGCTTGGCCTCTTCCCGTTTGTCCAGTCGAACTTCAAGAATACCGTTTTTGTACTCCGCCTTGATCGAACTCGTGTCGACCGTCCGCGGAAGCGTGAACTGCCGGCAGAACGAGCCGGTTCGGATCTCGCGGCGCACGTAGCTGTCGCCGTTCTCTTCGATTCTGCTCTCGCGGTTACCGGAGATGCTCAGAATGTTGTCCTTGATCTGTACCTTGATGTCTTTCTTGTCCATTCCGGGCACCTCGAACGACATCGATAGATAGTCGTTTTTATCCACGATGTCTACGCGAGGAGTGTACTCGGATTCCCAGCGGTTGAACATGGACGGGACGGAAAAGAAGTCCTCAAAAAACGGGTCCAACCACCGGTTGGTACCTGGAGTGCGTTTCATAAGGCTCTTCATGTGTCTTTCCTCCTTTTGTTTGGCTCTTTGAGATAGTTTCGAGCGATTGAGAGTCAAAGACTGTGCCGGTTTCGGCATGTTATTGCCGTACAATAAATTGCATTCTTTGCCCGGAATCCGGACAGGATTGCACTGTCATTTTGACCGGATTTGCGTGTCACAATGGACGATCTTCTATGTCACATTGACAGCCGCACTGCCGATTCGACTTGGTGACCTCGCACGCGGCGGGACTGATCACACGGACGACTGTCCTCGCGTCCCGTCCTCGCACGCCATGAAACCCCGAACGGCGGACGATGTTACATCAGGCAGGGGAAGAACCTTCACGGAAAGGAATCACTATGATCAGCAGGGAAGCCCATTCTGTAACGAGGACTCTGGTCGGGATACTGCTTATGGCAGTGTTATGCCTCGTCCAGATCGGATGCGGCGGTGACACGCAGCAGTCGCAGGAGAAGTCGCAGCCGTCGCCACAGCCGCCTCTTTCCCAGCCATCGCTTCAGGCCGACCTCGATGGGATGAAGATGCAGTTTTCCGAGACCGCGCCTCCCGAAATGGTGAACACGCTTGAACGCGGCGTGATCGAGGTGGCGGAGTCAGGCGTGTTGGAGACTGCGCTGACCGAAGGGGACATGGCGCCCATGTTTTCCCTGCCGAATGCCGTGGGCAACCCTGTTTCACTCGATTCCCTGCTGGGCAGCGGACCGGTCGTCCTGGTCTGGTATCGGGGCGGATGGTGCCCATACTGCAATCTTCAGTTGAATGCCATGCAGGACATCCTGCCTCGCATTCGCGAGCTGGGCGCAACGCTGGTGGCGATCAGCCCGGAACTCCCCGACAGCTCGTTGAGCACGAAGCAGAAGTCGTCGCTGGAGTATGTGGTGCTGTCTGACCGGGGCAATGCGGTCGCCCGGCAATTCGGGATCGTCTATACGATTCCTGCGGGAGTTAAGGATGCTTTTGCCGGCCGGCTCGACCTTCCGGCGTACAACGGCGATGCGTCGTGGGAACTCCCACTTGCGGTCACGTACGTTGTCGATGTCGAGGGCGTCATTCGTTACGCGTTCGTGGACCCCGATTATCGCAGGCGTGCCGAACCGGCGGAAATCATTATGGCTTTGGAGCGGCTTTCCGGCGGCGCCTGATTCTACGCGCCGCTCGTATAGCGCCCGGCAATGGCGGGCGCCGGGCTCGAAGGTAGTGCTGGAATCGCACGTCGGTTCTGCGTATGATGGGGCTGTCACGGGAGGATTCTGCGGCAGTCAGTGCCCGGACAGCACGGCATGATTTCATTTCGTTCACTTGAACGGCGGACTTTCCCGCTGGTTATCGCCCACCGGGGAGCGTCGGAACAGGCGCGCGAGAATACGCTCGAGTCTTTCGAGCGAGCCATCGCTATCGGCGCCGACGCAATAGAGTGCGATATCCGGCGAACCGCATGCGGAACAATTGTCGTACACCACGACCCGGCGGTGGATGGATCCCCGATCCCGATCGCGCTGCAGAGCTATCGGGAAGTATGCGGGCTCGCCGCCGGCGCGGGATACGAGATTCCGACGCTCGAGCAAACGGTGGCCTTGTGTGCCGGGCGTATCGCGCTCGATATCGAACTCAAGGAGAGCGGTTATGAAGAGGCGGTGGTGGCGCAGGTGTTGGACCGATACAGCGCCGACCACGCGATCTTCAAGTCCTTCCGGGATTCCACGGTAGCCCGCGTGAGACAAATCGACTCCGCGCTGCAGGCGGGGTTGTTGATCGGGGCTCCGAGGTCGGTTGCCTTGCGATCGCGGGTGCGCGATCTCACTATCGAGCGTCGCCTTGCGCACTGCGGCGCAACATTTGTAGCCCCTCACTGGGGGAGGCTGCGTTTCGGGTTTGTCCGCAAGATGCGTTCGCTCGCGTTGCCGATAATCGTCTGGACCGTGGACCGTCCGGCCATGGCCCGGCTGCTCGCCCGCAAGGGCGTCGCAGGGATTGTCACCAACGTGCCGGACCGTATTCTCACCGTCGTTCGTCCATAACGGCGGGCTCTTCCAGTAATTGCGCATCCGATTGGACCGGCGTATACTGACGTCGCGTTCCCGTCAATCTCTCAACCAATACACAGGAGGCTTACATGCGCAAGCTTGTTCTGCTCGTCTGCATGTCGGCACTGAGTCTCTTCTTCGTAAGGTCTGCGTCGGCGCAGTCCGGCCTCATTCCATCCTGGGAAGACAGCTCGAAACGGTTTGGCTTCCAGCCGATCTCGAACGAATTGTCCGTCTACGCAAACGTCGATGACAGCGGCGCCAACCGGGGTCACACGCTGCAGCTGGTTCTCATAAACTCGTTCAAGGTGCTGACTTCGTTCACTATCGAATTCACGGCCGATTACAACTACGACCTGACACCGGGTCTCGATGAAGACCACTACGTGGAACTATCGTTTGTCAAGCCGGTGACATCGTTTGTCAGCGTGAACTATCAGCGCGTCATTTCGACATTCGAACCGGAGTCGATCAATCAGTTCGGCGTCCGGTTGGTGTTCTGATTCGACGCGGAGTCGTTAATCAGATTGACCTCGCCGGGCTTGTGGACTATAGTTACTTGCGGGTGGACGCGGGTTGCCGCGAACGACCGGTATCGCACCCCATCTTCGGCAAGGCAAGTGTAGCCGAAAGAGAGCCACGACATGGATCACGAGCACCGGAAACCGGGAGGGGATCGCAGTCCTCGATCGGCTGAGGAGTATCGCCGTCGTGAAGGGGAGATGCGTTTTCGCCTGATGGCCGAGCAGGCGATTGATATGATGTCGCACCACGCTCCCGATGGGTCGTACCTGTATGTCTCGCCGGCCTGCCGACAACTGCTCGGGTATGAGCCCGAGGAAATGGTCGGCACGGACCCGTACAGTTACATTCATCCCGAAGACATCAAAAACGTCCGGACGAGCCACGATACGATACTTACGCGGCCGACCGTGTACACGGTGCAGTATCGAATCCGTCGGAAGGACGGCACCTACATCTGGTACGAGACGAACTCCACGGTGGTGTGCGACAACAGCAGCGGGGAGTCGGGGGAGATCATTTGCGTATCGCGCGACATCACCCTCCGCAAAAGATACGAACAGGCCCTGAAAGACAGTGAAACGCGTCTGAAGGCGGCGCAGGTACTCGGCAAAATCGGTCACTGGGAACTGCTCCTGGCCACCGGTGTCATGACGTGGTCCGACGAGGTCTTTCACCTGTTCGAGCGGCGACCGGAACTCGGCGCGCCATCGTTGGAACAGCATATCGCCTGTCATCATCCGGAAGACGCGGCCCTGCTGCGCCGCAGTCTGCGGGAAGCGACCGAGCACGGACGCGAGTGCCAGCTCGACCTTCGCGTCAATCTGCCGTCGGGCCGCACTGCGTATCACGCCGCTTTGATTAAGGTGGCACGGGATGAGGCGGGAAGAATAGTCCGCTTGTTCGGGATCATACAGGACATTACCAACCGAAAGAAGACCGAGCAGGCTTTGGCCGACGCCAATCGAGCGCTGGAAGAAGATCAGGAAGCGCTGCGGCGCAAGAACACCGCTCTTCGTGAGGTGCTCGACCAGATCGACAGTGAGCGCCGGGGAATCGCTGAGCACATTCGCGCCAATGTCGATCGTATGGTGCTACCCTTACTGGCCGATCTGGAACGCCGTCTGGAGCCGTCCGACCTGAATCTAGTCGCTACCATCCGGCAGTCCCTTCAAGAATTGACCTCCCCTTTCCTGCAGCGACTCAGAGGATTGTCCGCATCGCTTTCTCCCCGAGAGCTTGAAATCTGCCATATGATCAAGAACGGGTTGTCCTCAAAGGACATCGCCGCCGCCCTGCATACCTCCGAAGGAACCGTGCGCAATCAACGAAAGAGCATCAGGCGGAAGCTCGGAATAGACAACGAAGAGATCAACCTTCGTCTGTATCTGCAGCAGCTTTCCGAAGGAGAAGCGACCACTTCAGGGTCCGAGTAGAATCCGTAAGTTGCTGTTGCGCAATATAATACGTTTTGATAAGCGACTACGACCGATACGATGGGATAGCTATAGTATCCCATACGTGTATCACGGTCGTCTCTTGTATAATTGCCTGAGTTGGTCGATGTTCTTAGCGGAGGCCCGCAATGCCGCCCTTGCTACCGGACACCGCGCCTGCGCGGCGTCGAGATGCCGCCACGGATTCCGTCGGCATCTCTCGCGGGTTCTCCGTCGGGAAACTGGACATCAGTGAGTACAACTTTCGCGATTCCCCGACTTGACTGAACAACCGACACCGGCTCCGGCCTCGCCCCCGGCTGGACGGAAAGACACCTACAGCATTCAGTCTGTGACGGCGGGACTTAACAAGTCCCGCCGTTTTTTCTTGGACCATGCCACAACGGCAAGAACGGCGTGAGTATGACGCGAGTCGGTCAGTGGAACCCCGAATGCGTATCGATGGTTGAAAGGATGCACCGAGCTCAGCCGGACGCATAACTATGGACGTTCAAAAGTACATCACGGACCTTCGCGTTGTACGGCCGTTGATTCTCGCCGTCGCGACGTGTGGCCTCTTGTTGACCCCGCCTTTATCAGGCGAGGGCACGGCGGAGCGTGCGGCGGCCCGGCCCGGCGCCGGGCAGGGAGACACAACTATGAGTGAGAAAGTAATCAAGAGCGACGCTGAGTGGCGAGCCCGGTTGACCGCCGAGCAGTTCCGTATCCTGCGGGAGAAGGGGACGGAGCGCGCGTTTTCCGGCGTGTTCGATGAGTTTTTCGAAGATGGCGTCTACACGTGCGCCGGATGCGGCGCCGTGTTGTTTACCTCGGAGACCAAGTACAATTCGGGATGCGGCTGGCCGGCGTTTTTCGACGCCGCCGGCAGCGCCGCCATTGATACCCAGTCAGATTCCTCGTACGGGATGAATCGCACGGAGATTTTGTGCAGCCGCTGCGGAGGACACCTCGGGCATGTATTCGAGGACGGTCCCAAGCCGACCGGACTGCGCTATTGTGTGAACTCCGCTGCGCTGAAGTTCAAGAGTTCGACGGAGAGTGATTCGAGCGGCGAGCAGAAGTGATTCCCCAACCTGCACGGGCGATTCACGCGCCCCGTTGCAGTTTATCATAGAGAAGACGGCGGAACCGTATGGCTCCGCCGTCTTCGTCTGAAAAATCCCGAGTGCTTACGACCCCTGGGCAAGCCACCGGGCAGCCTCGTCCTCATCCATCACCGCGAAGACCGTCTCACCGGTGACCAGCATCTTGATGACGTACGGGTGGCACCGACAGCAGTTGCGGCCGAAGGTGACGTGTTGCTGCAACTCGCCAATGGTCCGAGCCTTTGTTTTTCGTGCGATCTTCCGCAGATCAACGAAGGACTGGTTGAAACACACACAACGCGTGACCACCGGCTATTGCCTACCTTCTTCTTCTCGATGCAAATTCAGACTCACGCCGCTCAACCGTGGATCGCGCGCGATGTTCCCGGCGGCGTTACCGCATGACCGAGCGGATCTCTTCCTCAGTCAGCGTTCGCAGTGAGGTGCGGTATCCGTAGTAAGCGGCCAGCGCATAAAAAATTAGATCGAAGACGTTGAACGACTCGACCATCAACTCCCAGGCGATGTCGGGTGTGAGCTCTCCGAGGACGCTCATGAAACTGATGCCGTTTTGATCGGCGATTATAACGCATACGGTCATGAGGTTGCCGGCGGCACATCCGAGCAGGGACAGGATGCCGCCGACCATGCCAAACGCCCTGTCGACTCCGTTGCCGAGGCGACGTACGGTGAAGCCGACAAGAAAGCCGACACCGATTGCGATAACACCGAGCTGATAGTTGGTGAAGTAGGTAATTGCGGCCCAGATGGCGGTGCCGATGAGCGATGCTGCCAGGCCCCCGATGACCGCCAGCGAGAGATTCTGGTTGTCCCGGATCTGGTTCATCAGCATCTGGAGCCGCATCTGATCGATCTGACCGGTCTGCGGCGCCGGTTTTTGGTAAGGCTGTTCGTCCATGACACGCGCTCCCCGTTACGAGTATGTGAAACCCTCGCTGCGCACGGGTTAGGATGGTTCAGACCCCTGCAGCAGCCGTCGTACGTATTCAGTTTCGCGCAGACAGCTTCGATAGTCAAGATAATGCATCCCGACGAGAACGGCGGCAAACAGACCCATCCAGAGCCATCCGGCGATCGGCATGGTCTCGGCCGCGGAGATCATGGTAATGAGCAAAAAGAGCCAGGCGCTCCAGAAGCCGAGCCGGAAGTTGACCGTTCGCCCGTGCATGCCCGCTCGAATCGTAATGCTGACCCCGCCCACCGACGGTGGCAGTTGCTCTATCGATCCTGCCAGGACAACCCAGCCGTAGTATGACGGGCTGCGGCGGTCGATCAGATGAAAGGACGATTCATCGAGGCGACCGTCAAAACGGGGCCGGGCGCCCCCCTCGAGCGAGGCCTCCACGACATCTGCCTGCCGGGTAACTTCACCCAGTTTTCGCCGGACTTCGATCGGTCCGAGCGGCGATGTAAATGTCATATGCGCTTGAAACGAGAGACGCATTTCAGGATGCTCCGTGCTCCCGTCAAAGTTGCACATTTGAGCGCGCGCGTCAATGGCGAACTGCACGCCCGGGTACGGGACGGACTTGACACCCGGCAACGAATAAGACTTCTTTCGAGGAATCGTACTTGCACGGGAGACAGGATGTTAGCCGCCATACTTGCCGTCATCGACAGCGTCATTCTGATCGCCGCGGGTATCCTGCATGTGTACTGGGCCTCCGGCGGCGCGTGGGGATATCCTCAGTCGAACGGCGAATTCCCGGAAGCGGGCGAGACCCTGCTCGGGGATCCCGCATTTCGCCGAAAGCGGGTGATCATGCGGTCTATCGGTTTGGTGTGTTTCATCGCGGCCGGGCTTGTACTCGCGCGAGTGGGTATCGTGACACTGCCGGTGCAGGGGCGATTTGTCGAATACTCCCTTTGGGCCCTGGCGGGGCTGTTCCTGCTGCGGGCACTGGGCGATTTCCGTTACACCGGGCTGACGCGGCGCGTTCATGGCACGGTCTATGCGCGATGGGACGCGCGGTTGTTTACACCGCTGTCTCTTCTGCTCAGCATCACGATATTCGTACTCAACCTCATCGCTTCGTGAGTTCTGGAACATGGCGCTGCTCGCTCTGACATACCCCGACCTGAAGGAAGCCGACTATGACTGGATACAATCCATTCGCGAGAAGTACGACCAGCCCGACTACCAGATGATCGGCCCGCATTTTACGCTTGTGTTCCCGGTGGACGGTGTCGACAGGAGTACCTTTACCGAGCACGTGCGTACCGTTTCACGCCGGAGCGTCGCATTTCCGTTCGAACTTCGCTGCGCCGTGGTGGTCTACGGCAGGTACAACGACAAGTGGCACGTGTTTCTTTCGCCCGATCAGGGCTATAGCGGACTTGTGCGACTTCACCGGGATCTGTATACGGGACCGCTTGCGGACAAGGAACGGTTCGACGAGCCGTATGTACCGCACGTGACGGTGGGAAAGTTCGACACGCGGGAGGCGGCGGGCGAGACCGCCGAGCGGCTCGACACCCGGCGATTCCGTATCGAGGGGAAAGTACGCACAATCGACATAGTGGATTATACCGACGGTCACACGACATCGGTGGACAGGTTTGAATTGCGTCCCGAATGAACACACTGAAGGGATTTGATTCCATGAGCGACTTCAACTTCGACAGCCGGCTTTTTCGCGGTGTGGAAAACTACGATGACGGGGATCTGACAGGGGAGGTGTTGTTCGAATACCATCAGCGCGATAACGTCGTGTGGGGAGAGTTTCACGGCGGACGAATCGCGAAGGGCAACCTCGTGGCACATATGCGCGACGACGGGACACTCGACATGCTTTGGCAGTATGTGAATATCGATGCCCACCTCGTCGGCGGCATTTGCATCTCGCGGCCCGAAGTGCTTGCGGACGGCCGGTATCGTGTCCGTGAATCCTGGAGCATTACGGTGGGCGGCGACGCCATGGGAACATCGGCGATTGAAGAAGTACGAGAGTGAACGGAGCGGCTCGTCTTGATACGTGCGGTGATATTCGATCTCGACGGACTGCTGAGCGACACGGAGCGGCTTCATGTCGAAGCCTATCGCCGGGTGTTTGCCCGTTATGGTCTTTCGTTATCCGAGAGTGAGTATGCGGAACACTGGATTCGCGCCGGCTACGGTATTGCCGAATACATTGCCTCGAAGAATCTGCCACTGGAGCCGGCGATTATCCGCGAGCAGAAGACCGAGGTGTATCATGACCTGGTTCGAAACGGCGCACAGCCCATGCCGGGCGCGCGGGAGTTGGTTGAACGTCTCAGAAAAACGATGCGATTAGCGGTCGCGTCCTCGTCGTACCGGCGCGACGTGCACTGTGTCCTGGATTCGCTGCGCCTGACCGACCGATTCGACCTGATCGCCGCACGCGAGGACGCGTCCCGGTTGAAACCGGCGCCCGATGTATTCCTGTTTGTGGCCGGGCGGCTGGGACTGCCTGCAGGTGAGTGCCTCGTGCTCGAAGACGCGGAGAAAGGCGTTCGGGCCGCTCACGCGGCGGGGATGGCGTGTATTGCGGTGCCCGACCGGTTTACCAGAGATAATGACTTCTCGCTAGCTCACGGCGTCGTATCTTCGCTGACGGACATTACGCCCGCCCTGCTGGAGAATCTCGGGTGAGGTGATCCGGCGTATGGCGGTTGCACGACTAACATTGTGAGTGAGTGACGGCGTGGACTGGTACATTTATCCCCTCGTGATCGCCGCTGGATTCGCCTGCGGATTCATCAACACGCTGGCGGGCAGCGGATCGCTGATAACGCTTCCGCTTTTGATATTCCTCGGGCTTCCGGCCAACGTGGCCAACGGCACCAACCGGGTGGCGATCCTTCTGCAGACCGCCGTGGGCACCTGGAGTTTCCACCAGCAGGGCGTGCTTCATCTGAAGCGTGGCCTCATCCTTGCCCTTCCCGCGATCGTTGGAGCCGTACTGGGCGCTCAGGTGGCTGTCAATCTCGATGAGCGGATGCTGCGCCACGCCATCGGCGTGCTCATGCTGGTTATGTTTGTTATCCTGCTGGTTCGCCCGAAACGATGGCTGCAGGGCCATCAGGGACTAACCGACAAGCCGGTGAGCGTAGTGCAACTGCTTGTGTTTTTCGCCATTGGCTTCTATGGCGGGTTTATCCAGGCCGGAGTCGGGCTTTTTCTGCTGGCCGGACTGGTGCTCGGAGCGGGTTTCGATCTGGTCAAGGCCAATGCCGTTAAGGTCCTGATCAATCTTGTGTTCACTGTCTTTGCGCTTGGCGTGTTCCTGCTGAACGATCAGGTCGACTGGTTCGTCGGTCTGATACTGGCGGCGGGCAACATGCTGGGGGCCTGGGTGGCCGCGCGCATGGCGGTCCAGCGCGGCGCCGCTTTCGTGCGCTGGTTGTTGATCGCGGTCGTACTGCTCTCCGCCGCCGTACTGCTGGGCGTGCCTGAGTTAATCAAGAGGCTGCTGTAAAAACGGATGGAAGGTGGACTGTTCGATGAACTGGAGACGTCACATACCAACTAACGCGGCGACAGTCATGGTTGTACTGTCGCTTCTTGCAGGGTGCAGTCAAATGGTTGATACGGAAAAAGCCAAACAGGAGCTGTTGTCCGCCGATCGGACCTTCTCGGCCCTCTCGGTGGAGAAAGGCATGCGCGCGGCGTTCGGTGCGTATATGGCCGACGATGTCGTTATCTATCGCGGAGGGGCGGCGCCCATCGAAGGCCGGACTGTCGCTTTGCCGCTGTATCCCGACAACCCTGAGCTTGTACTTCAGTGGGAGCCGTGGTTTGCCGATGTCGCGGCGTCCGGCGATATTGGCTACACCCTCGGGTCGTACACGATGAGCGCGCCCGACTCGACCGGCGTGAAGCAGGAGTCAACCGGCAATTATGTTTCCATCTGGAAACGCCAGGCCGACGGAAGCTGGAAATTCGTCTTCGACACGGGGCATCCGGGGCCCCGACGCCACGTTTCCGGGCAGTGACACATGCCGGTCCCAATACTCGATGCCCACGATTTTTTCCTTCGGGGATACGTACGCGACGACTTCGCGGACTTCGCTGCATTGATGAGTGATCCCCAGGTAACCCTGCATACGGGCGGCCCCATGCCGGTCGCGTCGATAGCGCGTCTGTTCGAGTCGTTCCTCGTCTGCGAGATGAACGGTCCGTTGCAGTCGTGGGCCGTCGTGCACCGGGTGCGACAAGAATACCTCGGCCATGCCGCGATATCCGAGTCGTCACACGCAAGCGAACGCGAGATGTTTATTGCGTTGTTCCCTCGTTTCTGGCGCAAAGGATCGGGACGTCAAATCGGCTCGTGTTTGATTGACGTGACTCGAAAGCACAATCCGGGTGTGAGACTAACCGCCACGGTTGACCCGGATCATGAGGCCGCCGTTCGGCTTCTGGAGAAACTGGGGATGCGTATTGATCGATGGGAGCAGGACGCGCACGGGCGATACCCGGTATATGCGATCGTGTGTTGATTCCGTTGGCGACTGATGGATCGCCCGTAAGAGCTTGTCGCAAAGCCTGTTACAGCCTGCTAAAGCGATTTTGGTCCGGGCTGGCGTCTTCGCGGGCACTCAACGGCGGCAGCGTACGTTTAACGGGAACGTATTGACCGCGGGCTTACTGGGAGCTGGACCGACCGTTGCGGGCTCCCGCCCAGCCTACCGTGGTACAGAGGGTTATGCAAAAAAGTGTTGACTTGGGTTGGTTCTGCCGATATCATAGAGCATGATCTTAACCCGTCTTTATTAGGTCAAGTGTCAGGACGATTTTTCTGCCAGTATCTTTCATTTCGACATGTTAATCCAGACATATAGGCGCAGTCGTGCGCACAGTGTGATGTTTTCTGCATTTCGCATTCGTCGGGGGTACGTCTGCCGTGCAGGGCAATCTGTTAGTGGAGAGTCAGATGAATATCTACGTGGGTAATCTGTCGTATAACGCGACAGAAGACGATGTTCGCCAGGCGTTCGAGGCCTTCGGGACCGTGACGCGGGTAAATCTCATCACCGATCGCATGACCGGTAAACCGCGCGGATTCGGTTTCGTTGAAATGGCCAACGACGACGAGGCTCGGGCGGCACTGGACGCTTTGCACGGTGCAGATCTGAACGGTCGCGCGTTGACCGTGAATGAGGCCCGGCCCCGGCCGGAGCGCGGCGGCGGCGGCCGTCGAGGCGGCTCCGGAGGTGGCGGCGGCTATCGAAGCGGTGGTGGCGGCGGTCGCGATCGCGAGAGCTGGTAACGTCCGATTCTCCAGATTGGAAAGAAGTCAAAACACAAACGCAGTGGCGACACTGCATGGTAACGATAACGGTATCCTGCCGCACGGTCTGCCGCGAGGTTCGAGAAGTATCCCTGCGACCCCGCCTGATCCGGACGCCGGATACGCAAACGCGCTACAAAGCGCACAGTACGTTTATCTTGTCCGATGATATGTCCACTGGTACATGGGGTCGCGAAGGGATAAACAGAACGGGAGTCTCTCATGAATATCTACGTTGGCAACCTGGCGTACGGAACCGGCGAAGAAGAGCTTCGCAACGCCTTCTCGCAGTACGGCGAGGTGTCGAGTGCGGCGGTGATCAAAGACAAGTTCACCGGCGAATCACGCGGCTTCGGCTTCGTTGAAATGCCCAGCTCCGAAGAAGCCAAGGCGGCGATCGCCGCCCTGAACGGCAAGGACGTCGGCGGCCGGACGCTTCGCGTCTCCGAAGCTCGCCCGCGCGATGACCGTGGTGATCGCGGCGGCGGCGGCCGTGGTGGTGACCGCGGTGGTCGTGGCGGCGATCGCGGTGGCCGTCGCGACAACTGGTAAACCCCGGTTTATCAGGAGCGCCAAGCTTGTAAGAACGGGGACCGGCATTTCGCCGGCCCCCGTTTTCTGTTTTCAATACGAGTCGGGAAATCGACATCGGCTGCCGGACCGGATTGCTTTTCGGAACCATTCCTATTTAATTGCTGTTTCAGCCTTTGAAAGGGCACAAGAATCATGCAGGATATGAAAGCTCATATGACCCGGTTCGAGAGCGCCTGTCGCGAGCAGGGGCTCAAGATCACCCACCAGCGGGTGGAGGTCTTCCGGGCCATCTATAAGGCCAAGGACCACCCGTCGGTTGAGGAGATCTACGACGTTGTCCACCGCCGCATTCCGTCGATATCGCTCGACACCGTCTACCGGACCGTGGATACGTTTGAGAAACTCGGACTCGTGTCCCGGTTCCAGGCGCCCGACGGCCGCTATCGGTTCGATACAAACGTCGATCTGCATCAGCATCTCGTCTGCGCTTCCTGCGGGCGGATCGAGGATATCCACTGGGAGGGCCTGGAGTCGTTGCGCGTGCCGTCGGTTCCCGGTTGGAGCGACCTGCATCTGTCGTCGGTGGAAATCAGAGGCCTGTGCGAGACATGCCGGCGGAAGAATTAAAAAAATTTGCCGATTTAATAGGAACAATTCTTAATACAGAATAGTTACTATAATAGTTTTGATCGCGTATGAGAAACAATGAAAACCAAGAAGGAGGACACCATGTCCAACAGTAACGTCACCAACGGATTAAACGCCATCCTGGCCAACGCCATCGTCGCGTACCAGAAGCTTCATCATTACCACTGGCAGGTATCGGGCGAGCGCTTTTTTGCGCTCCACGCGAAGTTCGAGGACTTCTACAACAAGTTCGCCGACATCGTTGACGATGTCGCCGAGAGGATCCTCATGATCGGCGGATCGCCGATCGGTACGTTGTCCGAAGCCGTCAAGAACGCCACGATTAAAGAGGACAGCGAGATACCGTCGGCCGATGAGATGGTCAACCGGGTCTTGAGCGATTTCGTCATCCTCCATACCCAGATGGGAAAGGCGATCGAAGAAGCGGAAAAGGCTTCCGATCGCGGCACGGCCAATCTGCTGGACGGGATGGCGGACGGGCTCGAAAAAGACATGTGGATGTTGCGGGCGTACCTGCAGAAGTCGAAGGCCGGCCGCCACGCGTAGGCCGCGTCCCAACCACGCACTGCTCTACGATTCACTTCGGCCGCCGGGCGTCTGGCCCGGCGGCTTTTGCGTTCGGCCGGCTCCGAGTGAAACGAGCGCGTTCTTTTCATTTGTCCTCCTGACGACTCCTGCGTACATTGACTCGCGAGCCGCCGCCCGTGCAGCGCGGCAACCTCTGAGGAGTCTATGTCCCTGAATACCGCCAAAGCGCTTGCTCTGTCATGTCTTCTAATCGTGTGTCTGTGGCCGAGCTCACCGGCGACGGCCGACGAGAACGGTGATCTGTATCTGTTCGGTTACTTCCAGAGCACGTTCAAGCACGAAGAGTCAAAAGACGCCAACAAGTCCAGTTCCTTTCTGTTGCAGCATCTCAATGTATTCCTGCAAAAGGAACTGGCCTCCAACTGGACGTCTTTTGTCAATTTCGAATTCACCAACAATTTCTCGGCTAACAAAAACTGGGGAACGCTCGATATTCAGGAAGCGTGGGTACGGTACCGACTGGACAACCGACTCAACGTGAAACTGGGGCTTCAGATTCCCATCTTCAACAACCTGAACGAGATCAAAAATCGCACGCCGATCCTTCCATACATCATCCGGCCGATCGCCTACGAATCCTCGCTCGAGGAGATCGTGCCGATCGACCAGTATGTACCGAACCGCGCCTACGTGCAGGCCTATGGATTCGTGCCGTACCAGGGGTACAAGCTGGACTATGCGGCCTATGTCGGCAACAGCCCGAATATCAACAGCGATCCAAACGAGGGGCAGACCGGCGTTGACACGACCGACACCTTCCTGCTCGGCGGCCGCGTGGGGTTCCGCAGGGACGAGTTGAAATTCGGGTTCTCGGCCAGCTATGACCGCAGCAATCTGCTTTACGAGATCATCCAGGAGCAGTTCGGCGAGATCGATGCCGGGCGGGAGTTGGGGCGGCTGCGGCTCGGCGCGGATCTTTCCTACCGGTCGCAGGGCTTGTTCCTCGAGGGCGAAATCATCACCGTGCAGTTCGACAACGAAGGTCCGGAAGTTGATCTCGATCTGGCATTCTATTATGCGACGGCGGGGTTCGATATCGACAGCCGCTGGACCGCGTATGTCAGCTACTGGAAAACGCAGGAAGAGTTTTTTCTCGACCTCTTCAGCGCGCAGACATTCAATCCGCTGCATGTCGATCAGCGGTTTGAACTGGAGATTCCAACCGTCGGCCTTGCCTGCAGGATCAACGACCGCATTACGGTCAAGGCGCAATGGGCACGGGTAATGGGGGAGCTTGAGGGGGAGGGATTCGAGTTATTCACGGCCAGTCACTATGTCGGAGTCGCCGTTTCGGCGTTTTTCTAGGGAGTGACTGATGAGACGACTGCTCACGATCCTGCTGATCACAACGACCATGCTCGCGGCCGAGCGTCAAGGCCAGGCCGCGGCCGATCCGGCAGACTCGGCGATTGTCGTGATCGCACACCGGTCCGCGCCCGACACGGTCCTGGACAAGAACGCCCTTCTGGACTTCTATACCGGTGACATCACGGCGTGGAGCGACGGCACCCGGGTTGTGGTGCTGGATCTGGATGACCATCAGGATCTCCGTGACCGCTTCTTCGACTATCTCGGCAAAACATCTTCGCGCATGCGGTCTATCTGGCTCAAGAACATGCTCTCCGGGGAGGGGCGTCCTCCCGACGCCCTTCGCGACGAGGAAGAGGTCGTGCGCCGAGTGCTCGCCACGCCCGGGGCGATCGGCTTCATCTCGAAGGCAAAGGTTCCGGAAAACGTAAAGGTGCTGCTCACGATCTCCGAGTGACGCACCGCCGCTTCGTTCACCATCCGCAGGTTTCGACAGGCACGACTGGCGACATGCATATCAGGCGCTTCAGGGATTATCGCATCATCACCAAACAGATGATCGGTTTCGGGCTGATCCTGTTTATCATGGTGATGCTGAACGGGTACTTCATCACGCGGGTCGGCGAACTGAAAGACGAAATCGACCGGCTGACGGTTGCGCGCATACCCCGGGTGATCGCGATTTCCGATATCAACAGCGTTACCGCGGAACTTCGCCTGACCCAGTTGCAGCTCGCGGCAGCGACCGACAACGCGGAGCGGCGCCAGCTGCAGGAACGGATGATTGCGCTGGTCGATCGGATCAACGCGAACCGCGACAGTTACGAAGACCTGCGCGACGAGTTCGGGGAGCACGACGTGTACGCTGCCGAAGAAGCTGCGTTGTACGACGAGTACGACCGCCGCTGGGACGAGTACCAGAGCCTGAGCATGGATTTCCTTGCCCTGTCGACGGTGGCGGGGAGCGACACCGCGATGGCGTTGCTGAACGGCGCCGCGCGAGACGTGTTCGCGGATGTCAGTCACGGGCTGGTGGAACTGGTGCGGGTGAACCGACAGGCTTCGGATTTGGCCAGCAACCGCGCCGCCGAGGCGTACCATCGCACGCGCGGGTTCGCCGTGATGCTGCTGATCATCTCCGTGCTGGTCTCGGGAGGCACAATCGCCGTGTTCATTCGGCTGATGACCCGGCCCGTTCGATTGCTGGCGGCAGCCGCCGGGCAGGTGGCGGCGGGTAATCTGGACGTGCGATTGCCGGTGCTCAGCGGCGACGAAATCGGGCAACTCGCGGATTCATTCAACGACATGACCGGCTCGTTGCGGCGCGCCCGCGACAAGACCGAAGAGCAGGCGCGGCAACTTCACCTGCGCCATGGGGAGCTTCAGAAGACATACGCGCAACTGGAGCAGAAGTCCGACCGTCTGGAAAAGCAGAAGAGTGAAATCGAGCAGGCCAACCGGGATCTCGAACTCGCCATGGCACAACTTCGCGAGACCCAGGAGCAGCTCCTCATGAAGGAGAAGCTGGCGTCGCTGGGCGATCTGGTTGCGGCGGTCGCGCATGAAATCAACAATCCGGTGGGGGCGATCCTGAGCTCGACCGATATTGCGCGCCGCTGCCTGGTCCGACTGGAGGAGGACGATCGCTCGAACGAGGAGCGCGCCAAGTCGATGGGCGTGCTGTCGGAGAATATCCGGGTCATGACGACCGCGTCGGAGCGGATCGCGACACTCGTGCGAAGCCTGAAAAATTTTGCCCGGCTCGATGAAGCGCAGTACCAGCGGGTTGACATTCATGAAGGGCTCGATGCCAGTCTTCACCTTCTGGGATCGGATCTCATGCAGCACATTTCCGTGCATCGGGAGTACGGCGAACTACCGCGGGTCTTGTGTTACCCGGCGCGGCTCAACCAGGTCTTTCTGAATCTGATCAAGAATGCCGCCGAATCGATCCGGGGTGACGGTGTCATCACGATCCGCACTCTGGCGGAGCAGCGCACCATTCGCATCACGATCAGCGACACCGGGCGCGGTATCCCACGCGCGAACCTCCAGCGGATCTTTGACATCGGACTCCGGGCGACCGGGGAGCGGGTGCGCATGGGTTCGGGGCTCGGGACCGCCTACCGGGTGATTCAGGAACACGGGGGCCAGATTGCGATCGACAGCGAACTGAACAAAGGGACGACCGTAACGATCACCCTCCCGGTTCGCTGAGTTCAATCGATTAGCGGCCCGACGACTGCTTGATGCCGCCGTCGCCGTCTTCCACCTGCTGCAACACTACGATACTTCCGGAAAATGCCTGCCGAGCCTGGAACAACGCCTGGATTCTGGAATAATCTGCGGCCCCCCAGAAAGGGTGATTCAACGTGAAGAATCGCTGAGCCACCACTGAATTGCCGTTCTGTTGAAAACCGACCACGCACCGCCCGATCTCGTTTTCGAATGACGTATCGTGCGGCAGGGCTTGCAGCTGATACCCGGTAGGGAGCGTTATAAACGCAGTTTCATTCAACTGGCAGGCATAATCGAAGAGCACCACTGTTTTACGTTCCGGGGCGCTGAACGGGTTGTCGGCAATCGTGCAAAAGTCGAAGGGTTTGAGTAGCAGTCTCGTTCCAACGGTCGTGAGGTCCGGGTACGACAACCGGCACGAAACAACGACCGGACTTGTGATGTCGTTGAGTTGGTCGACAACAATCGAATCAACCTTCGCGTTTCGGTACCGCTCCTCGGTTTCCGACGCCAGCAACGGCGCGAAATCGGTGGAATCGGCATCCAGGAGTGTTACTCGGACGTCGCGGGCGTCGTGACCGGTCAGTCTAGCCTGCATAACAGCGTCGGTCGACAGATCATCCAGGATCGAGACGGAGTAGTTGATTTCGGAAGTGCTGTAGTCGGGTCCTGAAAACGGCACGACTGCCATCAAATCATTGGCGCCTCCCAGCAATACCTGCACGCCCTCGAGGTACCACGGCACGGAGCGGAAAGGCGTAACCTCGTGCCCGACCGCATAGAACGAGTACTTCCCCGGCTGCGGCAGGGGAACGGCCACCAGCGACCGGTCAAATTGCCAGTACTTGGCTTCCGATACAAAAAGGTCGTCGAATCTGTCTTTGGCATAGCAGTATTTGGCGTCAATGTTCATTTCGCGAAGCATGTCGACAAGTGCTTTGTCGAGATCGGGGCGCCATCCATATCGATACTTGAAGAGGTCATTCACATCCGCGATGTCCTTCGGCGTCAACTTCTTTCGCACGCCGTTCTCGTATTCGACAAGATCGTAGGCCGAGAGATTCAGAATGCTGTCACGCAGCCAATTGTAGGCGGCTTCGATTTTGGCCTCGTCGGTCGGAAGGTCAGCAAAGCGCTGCACGATCCTGCGCAGTTCCTTGTTCTTCTTGCAGAAGTCGCGACTCATCTTCTCGAGGTCTGCCGCTTCTCGGCCCCAGTAGGTTGGGGGGGGAACACGGGATCCGTAATAGGTGTAAAGCTTTGTTTTCAGCGAATTCGCCGGCAGCGCGAATGGTTCTGCTTTGAAGGCCGGCACAAATCCACAACTGACCACCAGCCGTTCGGGAGCCTTCAGGTTGGGGAGTTGCTGCACGTCAATCGGCGAGTGTGTGTTCAACCAGAGGTAGTTGGGGGTCACGAGGTCGCGGAGCTCCTCTTCAATCTCTTCGGTAACGGTGAAATTGAAGGTCGGCAGTATCCAGTTGAGTTCAAAACGTAGCAGCGGAATGTCTTTCTGGATTATCCACTCAGCCGTATACGAGTCGAGGTCGTAGCGAATGTAATACTCGACAATACAGTCCTCGGACACCCCAGGCAGCGAGAAAGATACCTGCGTATACTTCTGCCCTTTGCTCTTGAACGTCTCTTTTTCGCGAATCTTGGTTTTATCAAACTCTACCGTACTGCCGTCCGGGAGGACCGTTCGCCCCCTGATCTCTTTGACTTTTTGATCGAGGTTGAGGAACGGCACTTCGACATCAGCCCACTCGCGACCGGTTGCGCCGATGATCCGAATCCGTCTGTATACGGAGTGCTTGAGATCGCTTTTCATCAGTTTCTTGTGGTCGGCAGTCACTTTCTCGAACAGCATGACCGCATCGAAAATCCCCTTCCCTGAGTCCGGACCCACGGCCCAATCCTCATTAGAGATTTCGTCCCACTCGAAGTCGTCGGCAACCGCTGCCGGCCCGCAAGTCACGGCGGCAAGTACGAGAGCAACGAGTCCACGGCGAATCCAGGGACCAATCACGGTTCACTCCTTTCCGTTACTGCTGAGCATCACTGTCAAATCATCAGTCTTCCTGCGAACCTGTACGTATTGTCTGGCCGACTCATACTGCTCCGGGTCGATCAGGACTCCGTTGCTGGTCGTGGACATGTCAACAGTCAGCCTGGACTGATCGAACGTGTACATGCACGTCACCTCGCCGGGTTCTCCCTGGTACGAGATAGAATCCGCACGGTCGGCCAACGACCATCCTTCCGGCAAGTGCCAGTGTATTTCACTCTCAGTCCTTTCGGCCGCGCCAAGCCAGACCGGGTGCACGCGCCGACCTCTGGGCAGGTCATCCCATATGTCGGTCTCGAACACATTGGCGCGAAGGAGTATCATATCGCCGGCGTGAACCAGAGGCACCGTTCCGGATACTCTCAAAGTGATCCAGGCGGAATCGCCGTCCGAATCTGCGGCGTAGTCGCTGATTGTCAGTTGGGGGAAGACAGAACTCATGCGAACCTGAAGGTCGCTGATCTGATCGGTGACCGGTGTTGTCGCGCGATTATATGCGATACCTGCCGCCCGTGCGCCTCGGTCGGTGATCCTTAGATCGCCTGATATGCTGCCGTCGCGGTCTAGCACGAGAGAGGCGAAACAGGAGCGGAACCGGTCATCGGGCGAGAGGCCCGGCAAAGTGAGAAGTTCCGATGCGGAATCGCTTGATCGAAGCACATGGCTGCCGTACAGGGCAGTAGGCAAATCACCCAGCGCGATCGCTGGATCGGTAGGATCGAAGTAGAGCCAACCGTTCACGGCCGCCTTCGATTCGATCGCCCATCCCGGGAGGCTCGCAGTGGGAACGGCGACGATAACATGGTTGAACTGGAACGGCGTCGGAAAGTCCCGGTCTACCCATCCGCCAATCGAGGCCAGTACCGGGCGGCTGGGTATCTCGACCGCCTCGAGCATCGCCCGCATCAACGTCACTTTGTCCTTGCAGTCACCGTATCGGTTCTCGAAAGTCTCATGAGCGAATCGCGGAGTGAATCGGTTATCGCCGATTTCCACCGCGACATAGCGGACATTGTCTCGAACATACGCTGCGATTGCTCGCAGCCGCTCGGTCGGGGTGTCGATTTCTGCGATGATTTCATTTGTGGCGGTACGGAGTGCCGAGTCGCAGATCGATGGTTCCCGATGAAGGTGCATGGTCCATCTGCCGCACGCACCCCAGTCAGCGAAGTGTGAGCCGCCGACAGATCCGGGCTTGTAGCAGCTGAGCAAAATCCTGCGGTCGACGTACTTCCAGGGCGGCATACAGGGCTCTTCCGGACGGTATGCCAGCGGCCCCCCTTCCCATATGTGTGTTCCCATTTCGACTCGCTGGGTAAGTGGATCCAGCGCCTGTTGCGACGTATGCAGTTCCCAGCCGGCAGGGACCGATACGGTCAGCCGGGTTCGCGCCACCGGTAATCCTCGTTGAAACAGAAAAGACTGAAAGAAGCCGTCAAACCGATCCTTCTCGTCGAGTTCGTATTCATACGCGAAGACATCGTTCGTGGAAACATCCGGCCATACCACTACCGTACGGCGGAGGTCGTCGTGGTATCCCGCGCTCTCCTGCAAGCCGACAACCACGACGTATTCTTTTTTGAGATTCTCTTCACTCCCGTCAGGCCGAATGCGATATCCTTTCAGCGAGACGAGCCGGGTGTAGTCGCTGATCTGCACAACCAGCTTTGACTCGGCTACCCCGCTGGGGGAAAGGATTTTGACCGCACGCAGCGACTTCGTACGGGCTCCACCGTCCGCTTTGATCTCGATGTCTGTATTGTTAAGCAGGATCAAAGCAGGAGCCTCGGGATCCACCTCGATTCCCTCGGCAGCCGCAATCGCTGCTTTGACCCAACCGGGAGCGCCAGCGACACCTCCGGCAGGAAGAAGTATGAAAAAAGCGGCGAGAAACGCAACGGGCCCGCGCAACCCGGTGGTCCGTCGATATTTGGGCATGATGCTTCTCCCCCTCTTTTGCGTCCGGCGATTCCGCATCGCTGACCGGGTCCGCGAGTTGCCCTGGAATCCGCATGCGCTTCCCCGTCTGGTGCGATTCGTCGTCCGACGCTACGTTCGGGATCGTTATCACTGTCGGAGTCAAATTACAGAATCTGGATCGTGATGTCAATATCCGATCCAAGCGTCGACATCTGGTTCGATGATTCCGTGCGCTGTCGGTTCTCCGGTTTTAATCTCCGGAGAGTGCGTCTGGTGGCGGTGAGGGCGGCGATGAAACGCATGGGCTAACCACTCTGCTCCGGCGACCGGGCGCGTTCCGAGTGCGGTGTGACGACAATTGCCGGCATCATCGTAGAGTGCACAAAAGCTTCCAGGCGACCGGGGAGCGGGTACGCATGGGTTCGGGGCTCGGGACCGCCAACCGGGTGATTCAGGAACACGGGGGCCGGATTGCGATCGACAGCGAACTGAACAAAGGGACGACCGTAACGATCACCCTCCCGGTCCGCTAACAGCGGTGAACAACCGCCTCTCGCCATTCGTTGACCAAACCGAGGTTAGCACGTATCTTTGGCGGCATGAAGACCGAGGGCTTGTCAGTGGGGTCCGATCACGTCATCGCCCCATCCCGGATGGGACTGCTTGTGCTGCTGGCGGTGTTCGTGTTTGTCCTTGCCGCGCTCGTGTTCTGGATGATCAACCGCGCCTCCCTGGCAGCCGTGCTAGTCGCGACTCCGGTCGGCCTTGCTCTGGTGACCAATCCGCGCTGGGCGCTCTACCAGTTCGTTTTCTGCTGCTATTTGCTGTTCATTGTGGTTGAGTCGGTACCGCTCATTCTGCTCGATATCAGCGCGTTGATCCTGATCGTGGCTGCGTTCCTGGATGTGACCCTGTCGGACCGTCCCCCGCGCCGGATGCCGGTGATCGCGTGGTGGTACATTGCGTTCGTGGTCGTCCTCTGTGTTTCCGGAATCTTCGGGTACGCACCCGAGCGAGTTATTCGACCGCTGGCCCGTGTGGTGTTCCTTCTTGGCGCGTTCCTCGGCGCTTACCGGCTCTCGCGTCACGTATCGCCCACCCGTTTGCTCCAGGCTTTTTTCTGGCTCGGTGTGGCGCATTCGCTTATAGCGCTGGTGCCGTTCATAGCCAGTGGCGGCATTGCACGCTCATTCGGATTCAGTCTTCGCATTCTTGACGAGTTGAGCATGCTTGCTTTGCCTGTCGGGGTAAGCTTCGCCGTGTGGTCGCCGCGCTGGAGGTTGTCCTACCTTCTGGGCAGTCTCGTCGTGCTCGGCGCCCTCGTCGGTACCCAGAGTCGGGCTCCGATCGGCTTCGGCGTGCTGGCGGCTGGGTTCGTGCTGCTCGTCGGTTGGTGGCGGAGTCGTAAGAGTCGCTCGACGAGCTCTTCGCAGATCGATGATGTTACGGTCAGCGCTTCGGTGGCGCGCCGAATCGGTTCACTCGCGGTCCTGGCGGCGGTGCTCCCTCTGGTGCTGGTGGCGGTGAAGCCGACGCTGCTGCTCGGCGTCTATGAGCGTTTCGACTCGCTGGTGCGGTTCGAACCGACCGGCACCCTGCTTCTCCGCGTACAACTGTGGGAACGGGCGATGGAGGCCTTTCTGGACCATCCCGTGCTGGGCATGGGGCCGGCGATGTTCCAGCACTACGGCGATGTCTATCCGGGGGCCCGATTCAACCCGTACACCATGTACATCTCCGGGTTGTCCGCCCACAACATGACGCTGCACTATCTGGCCGAAACGGGACTTATTGGCGCCGGCGTCGTTGTCGGTATGTTCGCAACGCAATTCGGTATCGCTCGCCGGGTATGGAAGAAAACGAGGGACAAGACGATGACAGCGACCGCGTCCGCCCTTTATGCGATTGGTCTGCTGCTGTTGGTCTCAACGCTGATTGAGGCGGGTTGGTTGTTCGGTGGACAGGCTGGTTTCCTGGCCTCCTTCTTCATGGCCCTCATCTCGCGGGCCAACCAGGCACTCCGCGGCCCATCGGGCGCTCCGCCGTCGACTTAAGACGGCATCTTCTTCAGGAAATCCATGCGCGGGGTCACGCCGAACACCGGCAGGTCCAGCGCTTCCTCAACATCCTCGACCTTCTTGAACGAGTTGTCGAGCAGCTCGACCAGCACGGCAACCGCGCCCCCCACCACCAGGCCGAGCATGATTCCCATCAGGAGGATTTGCTTGCGGTCCGGTTTGAACGGCGACAGCGCGGCCTTGGCGGGTTCCACCACCCGGTATTTGGATGACGACATGTCCTGCACAAGCGCCTGCGAAATGGTCGAGCTTTCCTGCTGCCTCTTGAACCGATCGCGAATATCGGTCTTGGCGGCGACTTCGCGTTCCAACTGCGCCAGGCGGGCCTCATACTCCGGGATGAGGTTCATTTTGGAGGTCAGTTCGTCCAGCGCCGACTGGAGATACGGATTCTTCGAATAGAGATAATCAAGCGATGAGCGAACGTTAAACAGCTGTGTCAGCTGGTCGCGCACTTCCTGGCTCTGGTCCGCGAACTGGTCGTTGACCAGGCGACGGTTCTCGGTCTCGATCGATGAGATCAGGCCGTTCAGTTTCAGTTTGAAATTGATGACCTGCGGGTCGGACCAGGTATAGCGGATCATCAGGTCGCCGACCTGCCGAAGCTGCGATTTCAGGTCCTGCTCGAGCTCATCCTTCTTCTCGGAGCTTTTGAGTTCGATCTTCGAATTGTTCAAACCCGCTGCGGCGAGGCGGTTGAGTATCTGCTTTTCATCGTCGCGAAGGTTCTCCATCTCACGCGAGGACCTGTCTATCTCTCCGGTGATCTCCGACCGGTTGGACTCCGACGTGATCGACTCATCGAGCTGGATCGCCATGTATTCCTTTTCGAGGTTGGTACGTTCGGCGGTCTTATCCCGAAGTTCCTTTTCATATTTTTCGAGCTGGATATCGGAGAAGTCCTGCGACGACCGGATCTGATACAGCTCTTGTTTCACCATCTCGCCGATGTAGATTTCTCCGAGGGTGTTGGAAATGTCGCGGGCCATCAGAGGATCGGTTGCCTCGACCCGGATCATGATCTGGTCGCCGGCCGCCCAGTCTACGGTGACCGACTCCTTCAGTAAGGACTGCAGGGCGCGTGACTGCGCATCGGCGATCGGCATGTTGGGCCGCGAGGACACGATCTTCCGGGCCTCTTCCGCGATCATCGGTACCCGCTCGAGGCGAAGCCGCTCGTTGAGAATGGTCGTGTATGCGCGGGAAGTGATTTCGTTGAAAATGGCCTGGAGTTTCTCGCGGCGTTCGCTGTTGCCCATACGGCGAAGGCCCTCCTGCTCGCCGACAATGGCTTCCAATTCTCGCGTCAGCGACACGGCGGCATCGATCTGAATGATGGTCGCCGCCTCGTACGCGGGCGTGATCAGGTACGAGCTGCCGAAGGCCACGGCGGCCACGAGGATCAGCGGGATAACGATCAGCCACTTGCGGCGCCACGCCATGCCCATCAATTCGCGGATATCGAGTGCTTTATCGATCTTGGTCAGGTCCATAACCGTCCCGTCCTGTCTGTACTATTTGATAAAAGCGCGGTTTTTCCGGGCACTTCCGGCTACCCCGGCCGGTTTGTACCTTGTAACATCCGACGAACAGGAAGTTCCTGCGGGGGCTGACGAATGCCGGATTGCCCGTGGAAAATATAGGTCTTCTCACGTCATGATCCAACGTCAAAAGGAGCCCCGGACCGGGCCGCGATTCCCTGTAAGGGTATGTCGGCACCGGGTCCAGAAAAGTATTGCTTTTTCGGGGGTTCGACGTACTATTGGCATGCCCGGCGGCAGCGATTTGGGGAGTAACCCGGTACATGATTGAGTGGGATCCGGTCGGGGGCGCCCTGCCTTCCGGCGAGCCAAACTCTTTGTGTCACAGCGGCTCAGGGGATTTGCCCGGCTGCCGATACAATCGACTAAGCGCCCCACGGACGGGACAGCCGGCCGCAAGGCGCCCCACGGGGCGGACTGGTATGCCCCGTTTCCTGTTCAGCACGTGGAATTGCAGTAACCGAGAATAAGGAGTGACGCGTTGGCTTTCACGAAAGACAGTCTACGGATCGACGCCGCGAAGGTTGCCGATCAACTGTGTCAGACATTGCGCGAGCAGATCCGCAGGGACCTCAAGAAAACCGGCGCCGTGGTGGGAATATCCGGCGGCATCGACTCATCGGTGTGCGCCGCGCTTGCCGCCCGGGCGCTTGGTCCGAAACGCGTGGTCGGAATCATGATGCCCGAGACCGATTCCTCGCCCGAAAGCGAGCGATTGGCCCGTGAACTGGCCGCCACCTTCGGTTTCGAAACGATTAAAGAGAATATCTCAGCCGGGCTGGCCGGTCTGGGCTGCTATCAGCGGCGCGACGAGGCGGTCAAAAGCGTCTTTCCCGAATTCGACGACACGTACACGTCGAAAATCACCATCCCGTCCAACATCCTTGAAAAAGAGAGCTTCAACTTCTTCAACCTGACTATCGCCAACAAGGCAGGCGAGAAGACGAAGCGGCTGCCGCTGGAGGCGTACCTGCAGATCGTTGCGGCCTCGAATCTCAAACAGCGCCTTCGTATGACCACCCTTTACTACCACGCCGAAAAGCGCAACTGGGCGGTCGTGGGAACGGGCAACAAAGACGAGCATATGCAGGGGTTTTTCGTGAAGTACGGCGACGGCGGCGCGGATCTCAAACCGATTGCTCACCTGTTTAAGATCCAGGTCTATCAACTGGCCGAATACCTGGGCGTGCCGCAGGGGATCATCAAACGAACCCCGACTACCGATACCTACAGCGCCGAAGTCACCCAGGAAGAGTTCTTTTTCGGGCTCGACTTCTACACGATGGACATGCTGTGGCATGCCATGGAGACCGGCGTACCGGCAGCCGAAGCCGCCCGGGTGCTCGGCATCGGTACCGATCAGGCCGAAAAAGGATACGCCAATATCCAGCGCAAGATAACCGCTACCGAGTATCTGCGGCTCGCGCCGCTTGAGGCGAAATGATGATCACCGACCACGGTGGCGTAACGGATAGAACCATTGGAAAGAACGGACAGAATCATGGCTGCAATAGATCAGGCGACGGTGCGGCAGGAAATTCGCGCCTTCATTTACGAGACGTATTTCTTCGGCGATGAGTCCGAGAAATTCGAGGACACTGACTCCTTTATGGAGCATGGCATTATCGACTCTACCGGGGTGCTGGAACTGACGACTTTTCTCGAGGAGAAATACGGCGTCACGGTGGACGACGACGAGATGCTGCCCGCCAACCTGGATTCGGTGGCAAACCTGGTTGCCTTTATCCAGCGCAAGAAGAGCTGAGAAACGATGCGAGCCGTCGGATAGCGGCCTCGCTGCCGGCGGCGTCACGATGAACTGAGACGAACAGTCACGGGGCGTGTCCGTCGTCCGGCGCGCCTGAGATGGTCGCTTCACACAGTGAGAGTATGAGCGGGTCTGAAAAGCCGCCGGTTCCCACGACGAAACACATGAACGTCGCCGACCTGTTAACACGGGCCGCCGCTGCCCGTCCCGGGCACACGGCGGCGATCGCCTCGGGCGAGCGCCTCACGTTCGGCCAGTGGTGGCAGCGATCCTGTGCACTGTCCGAGCGGATTCGTTCCCTGGGCCTGCCCGAGCGCAGCCACATTGCGCTTTTGTTCGAGAACTCGATCGAGTACCTGATTTCGTTTTTCGCCGTTTTTCAGGCCGGTCATGTCGCGGTTCCGCTTGATACGTCGCTGGCCCCCGACAAACTCAACGACATCATCAAGGACTCCGAGGCTGTCGTCCTGTTCGTACAGGGGCGCTTTCGGAGGCATCTGGCTAAAATCGTCGAGGGCAACGAGTCGGTGCGACATCTTTTCTCCGACAAGCCGCTTTCCGGCGTGATCGACTGGATTCCCGGCGAAACGATCGGCGACATTATCGCAAGCGCCGATACGATTCCTCTGCCCGATGCGCCGGACGAGTCGGCGTTCGCCGAGAGCGGTCGCCACGACCTTGCCGCGATTTTCTACACGTCGGGCAGCACCGGCGTGTCCAAGGGCGTGATGCTCTCGCATGGCAATCTCGTGTCCAATACGCTCGCCACCGTGGAGTACCTCCGGCTGACGGAGCGGGACTCTGTCATGGTCATCCTGCCGTTCTACTATATCTACGGCAATTCGTTGCTGCTGACCCACGTGGCGTGCGGCGGGTCGCTGATTATCGACAACCGCTTCATGTATCCCGAAGTCGTACTAGATGCGATGGAGGAGCATCAGGCCACCGGATTCTCCGGGGTCCCCTCGCATTTCATGATCCTGCTCAACGGCTCATCCTTCGTGAAGCGAAAACTCGAGCACCTTCGCTATTTCACACAGGCAGGCGGCGCCATGGCGCCCGAGGTGATCCGTCAGCTTATCGACGCCTTCGGTCACAAGGAGATTTTCATCATGTACGGCCAGACCGAGGCCGCTCCACGCGTGACCTGGCTTCCGCCCGAGCGCCTGGTTGACAAACTTGGATCGATCGGTGTCGAAGTGCCCGGCGTCACCGTGGAGATTCTCGACGAGTCAGGCATGCCGGTCCCGGTCAACCAGACCGGCGAACTGGTCGTCAGCGGCCCCAACGTGATGATGGGATATTTCAAACAGCCCGAGGAGACAGCCCAGGTACTCAAGGGCGGCAAGCTGTATACCGGTGATTTGGCACGCAAAGACGAGGACGGCTATTACTTCATCACCGGCCGACGCCGGGAGATTATCAAATCGGGCGGCAACCGGGTGAGCGCCAAGGAAGTCGAGGAGCGCATTCTGGAGCACGAAAGGGTCGCCGAGGTTGCCGTCTTCGGCGTTCCCGACAACATCCTCGGCGAAGCGATTAAGGCCGTCATTGTCACGAAAAACGGCGGTACGCTCAGCGAAAAAGATATCCAGACGCACTGCCAGAAAACGCTGGCCGTTCACAAGATCCCCCGTTTCGTGGTCTTTGTCGACAGCCTGCCAAAACTGCAATCCGGCAAAGTGAACAAACTGCTTTTGAAGGAACAGCACGCGTCGGGTGTGGTATAGAACCGATCCCGCCGGGGCGTGACGAATGACATCATGTGCGGAATAGCCGGCTACTTCCAGATGACCGAACCGGCCGCGCCCGATCACGAATTGATCGCCCGCATGGTCAACGCGATCAAGCATCGCGGGCCCGATGAATTCGGCGCCTACTTCGACAACCGCTGTGCGCTCGGGCAGGCCCGGCTGTCGATTATCGATTTGTCCGGCGGCTCGCAGCCGCTGTGCAACGAAGACGGCTCGGTGTGGGTGACCTTCAACGGCGAAATCTTCAATTACCTCGAGCTCCGACCCGAACTGGAACGACGCGGCCACCGCTTCCGCACCCATTCGGATACCGAAGTAATCGTGCATGCGTACGAGGAATACGGGACCGACTGCGTGCAGCACTTCAACGGCCAGTTTGCGTTCGTCATTTACGACAAGCGCAATGCAAAAATCTTCGCCGCGCGTGATCGTCTGGGCATCCGCCCGATGTTCTACACCGTCTGCGACGGCCGCTTCTACTTCGCGTCGGAGATCAAGGCGATCTTTTGCGATCCGAACGTGCCGCGACGGTTTGATTTGAAAGGACTGGACGAAACGTTCACCTGGTGGACCTCCGCACCGCCGCGAACCTTGTTCGAAAATATCAACGAACTCGAAGCCGGTTGCTCGCTCGAAATCGAGCACGGCAAGCTTCGGACCGGACGGTACTGGTCGATGCTGTTTCCGACCACGTTTGACTACTCCCGGCCTGTGGATTCGTACGCCGAAGAGCTTCATGCGCTGCTGGTCGATGCCGTCCGGCTGCAACTGCGTGCCGACGTCCCGGTGGGGGCCTACTTGTCGGGCGGACTGGATTCATCCGTCACGACCGCACTGGTGAAGCATTTCACGCCGAACCGGATCGAGACTTTCTCGGTGACGTTTGATGACAAGGCGTTTGACGAATCCGCATATCAGAATCAAATGGCGGAGTATCTGGGAACCAATCATCACACCGTCTGTGCGACCTATCGCTCGATTGCCGAGGCATTTCCCCGGGTGATCTGGCACACCGAGCGGCCGGTCGTGCGCACGGCGCCGACGCCTTTGTATCTGCTGTCGGACCTGGTACGACGGACCGATTTCAAGGTCGTGCTGACCGGCGAAGGCTCCGATGAAATGCTGGCGGGATACGATTTGTTCAAGGAAACGATCATCCGCGCCTTCTGGGCGAAAAATCCCGACTCCAAGTGGCGGCCCGCGCTGCTTCGAAAGCTCTACCCGACTCTTCCCGGCCAGGGGCCGCAGGCGGGGTTCTACCTCGAACAGTTTTACAAGATCGGGCTCGACCAGCCGGACACGTACTGTTTCTCGCATTTGCCCCGTATCAGTACGACCACCAAGATCAAGGACTTCTTCAGCGGCGACGTGAAAGCGGCTGTGGACGATCACGACGCCCTTCGGGCGTTTCAATCGGATCTGCCGGACGGGTTCGACCGCTGGCACCACCTCGCGAAAGCGCAGTATCTCGAGGCACGCTCGCTGCTGTCGGGCTATCTGTTGTCGTCGCAGGGAGACCGGGTGTGCGCCGGGAATTCCATCGAGGGGCGGTATCCGTTTCTGGATCACCGCGTCGCGGAATTTGCCGCCACGATTCCGCCCGGTTACAAGATCTTCGGCCTGAACGAAAAATACGTGCTCAAGAAGGCGATGGCGCGAGAGCTTCCGCCCGAAATCACGAAACGCGTAAAACAGCCGTACATGGCGCCGGATTCAAACTGCTTTGTGCAGGATGACTCGCCGGCATATGTCGCGGAACTGCTCTCGCGAGAAGCGCTGGAAAAGACGGGTCTGTTCCATGCGCCCAGTGTCGAGCGATTGGTGGCGAAATGCCGACGGTCGGCAGGGAAGCACCTGTCTTTCAAGGATAACATGTCTTTTGTGGGGATTCTGTCGACCCAATTGCTGGCGCATCATTACATCCATGCCTATCGCCGACCGGAGCCGGCTCTGCGCGAGGCATTTACCGTGTGGCATGACGAGTCCGCTGCGACAGGGCGCAACGTATAGGCCGGTGGGACGTGCCCGGCTGAATAAGCAACAAACAGGATACAGATGACGTCATCAGGTCACCTCGCCCAATGACACGTCTACGGCATTTCGGCAACCAATACCCTTCTCGGTGAGACTGCCTACCCTTCTTTTCGAATCAGCTCTCTGACTTTCTCCACCAACTCGTCACTTTGCGGCGTCACTTTGGATTCATACCGCGCTATAAGGCAGCCGTCGCGGTCGAGAAGGAACTTGTTGAAATTCCAGGCGATTTCTCCCGGCAACGAAGACTCCTCGGTTAAGTACTTGAAGAGCGGGTGCTTGTCGTCGCCCTTCACGCTCACCTTGGCCATCATCGGAAACGTCACGTCAAATGTCGTCTGACAGAACTCGATGATCTGCTCGTTCGTCCCCGGTTCCTGGGCGCCGAAGTTGTTGGCCGGAAATCCGATTACAACCAAACCGGAATCCTTGTATTCACGGTAAAGCCTCTCCAAACCGTCATACTGTGGCGTATACCCGCACTTGCTTGCGGTGTTGACTATCAGAATCACTTTCCCACGGTAAGCATCGAGACTGGTCTTTTCGCCGGTGATTGTCTCGAAAGGAATGGATGTATACGTGGCGGTCTTCATGGGTGAGTTCTCCGTATTTCCTGGGGAAGTCTGCTGTGCGCTGTCCGCAGCGACCGCAATCGCGGGGCCGGTGGCCGACAGCAGTATGACGAACGCAAAGTACAATCGGGTCATTTATGGTCTCCTGGTGCACGGCACCGGTTTGTCGTGACAATGTACAAAGACTGAACAGATCGATGTTTGAGAAACCACGGGTCCGGGGCGGTTGTTCCAGCGTGACCGACGTTGGCATGGAGGAAACTTGACCGAACCCGATAAATGTACCATCATATGGCGCGAATTCTTTCGGCTCCAACGAAAGGACCTGACTTATGACCGTAACAACCGGTGGGAGAAAGGGCATGAATACCGCTCTTGTAGTGCTGCTCGTGTTGTCGTTGATTGGCAACGCGGTGGGCGCGTACGTTGTCTATAAATATATGAACCTTCGCACCTGGTTTGCCGAAGGGCAGGCCAAACAGGCTGATTGCGCGGCGGCCAACCGCGGCCTCACGGCCTCCGTTAACGAACTCACCGCCGAACTGGACAAGCATGACGGTGCCCGCATGGTCTACCTGCATCACTCGGTGGGGCGGCGCCTACTTAACGAAGGCGGCCTGCGCAACGAGCTTCTGGCCATGGGGGTTCTCGTGAAGAGCGCAACCTACGGCGACGAGATCGGCGAACACACCGACATCTGCCATTGGGCTGGCAAGTTCGACAGCAGCATGCAGGATATCCTCGAATTCAGTTCCGCCGGCAATCGCTATCACAAGGACGGGACAACCAACGACATCGTGCTGTTCAAACCCTGCTACCCCAACAGCGATATCGTCGGAGACGGGACCCCGCCGGGCGATCCGTACGGTGTCGAGCAGACCATCGCCAACTACAAGGCAACGTTCAATCACATACGACCGTTGATGGCTGCGCATCCGGGCAAGCTTTTCGTTTACATGACGGCTCCGCCTCGCGTGCCCGAAGCGACGACCGCCGAGATGGCGGCTCGGGCGCGGGCGTTCAACGACTGGCTGGTCAACGAGTTCCAGCCGGCCTACCAGCGTGAGACCGGCCGGGACAATTTCTACGTCTTCGACTTGTTCAGCACGCTGGCCGATGACAAGGGGTTTCTGAAAGCCGAATACCGTTTAGGACTGACCGGCGACAGTCATCCCAACGAGAAAGGCGCAAAGGCCGCGGTTGCCGCGTTTATGACCATGTTCCGCGCGCTTTGGCCCCAGTGGTCCGCGGTCCACGCGCAATCCTGAGGCAATGCGGGCGGCTCTCAGCCGTCCAGAGATTCTGTCGATACACGGAAATGACAACCGGTATTACTCGGAGACGTTGACTACTTGCGAAAGCATACGGCGATATGGAATACAAAATCCTCAGAGCTGACCTGGCCAAAGACGGCGCAGACATCGTCCGATTCTGGGATACCCAGTTTCACGGCTGGCCGGTAAAGAAATTCAAATGGTTCTATCAGGATAATCCTGCGGGACCCGGTGATTGCTGGATCGTCCGCGAGCCGAAAGACAACACGATAGTCGGGTCGATCGCCTGTTTTCCGAAGCAGATGATTATCGGCGGCACGCGAGTCATGATTGGCCTCGGCGGCGACCTCGGCGTCAACAGCGAGCATCGTCGCCAGGGACTGGCCCTCGCCCTGCGGAAGGCGATGATTGCGCACAAGGACGTCGCGGGGTACCCCTTTCTGGTGGGCACTCCCAACGCCAATTCGGCCCGCATCACGGAGCGGGCAGGGTATACGATCATCGGCGGCCTGAAACGCATGGTCAAAGTGTTACACGCCCGATCCTATGTCCAGCGCGTGGTGAAAATCGGCGCGTTGTCCGGGCTTCTGGCGAAACCCGTCGATGGTGTTATGGCCCTGGCGTCAAAGGAGCGGAAATACCGTGATAACGGCATGTATCGCTACGAAATCCTTACCGAGTTCGATGGTCGCTTCGATACCCTCAGCGAGGAAGGATCACGGCAGTATGCCATGGTTGCCGCGCGCTCCAGTCGCTTTCTGAACTGGCGGTTTGCCGAGTGTCCCTACAAGTCTTATCGGGTGTTCGCCCTCAGCGACGCGAAAGCGTCGCGGCTGCTCGGCTACATCGTTTTTCGCACGAGTGACAACGACATCAGCATCAACGACATTTTCACTGTCGACAACCGGACCGTACTTGAGCCGCTGATCGGAGAATTCATCCTCTGGTCGCGCGCCGAACGAATCGATACCCTGACCTTCTTCTTCTTCGGCAATCCGGCCATGTACGCGAAATTCGAGGAGTTCGGTTTCAAAATGCGCGCTGATGATCGAATCAAGGTAATCGTGTATGCCGATCAGGGAGCGCCGTACCGGGAACTGGCGTACTCGTCCGAGCAGTGGCACTTCACCAACGGCGACAACGACGTATAGCCCGCGGCACGCAACCAACGTAGTTTGATGGCAGGGATGCTGGCACAACTCATCGACCGTATCGGACAACGCTGCGGACTCTGGCGACTCGCATTCGCTCTCGAGAGACTGCGATTTCCGTCGGAGCCCATGCTGGTCGTTTTCACCTATCATCGCGTGGTCGACCACGACAAGGGCAAAGTCGGCTTCCTCGGATACGACTGGGGGCTCGATTACCGGCTGTTCGCCGATCATCTCGATGCTATCGGGAGGTATTTCGACGTTGTCGATCTACCCGCGTTCATCGATATTCTGGACGGCAAGAAAACTATCGAGCGACGCACGGCGCTGATCACATTTGACGACGCCGACAGCGATTTTGCAGACTACGCCCTGCCGGCGCTCCGTCGTCACAATTTCCCGGCCGTGGTCTTCGTGCCGACCGCCTATGTCGATACCGAGAGACGGTTCTGGCACCTGCGCATCACCAACGTCGTCACCAAGCTCGACACGCCGGCTCTGGAACGAATGAAAGCCGATCCCGGAGCCGTCCCCGATGATGTGAGAACTCTCATCGCTCGCGCTTCCGTGGCGACGTACGAGGAGCGCCGGGCGCTGGGACGAGCGCTGTGCCGGCTGCTCGACGATCAGCCGCAGGAGATGATCGATCGTGCAGTTGCCCAGCTCGAGCGGCATGTGGACCAGACGTATGCGATCGGGGTCGGCTGCATGAGCTGGGAGACTATGCGTTCGTTGCAGACATCGAGAATCGACTTCCAGTCCCACACCGTCAACCATCGTAAGCTCGCGTTATTGAAAGCCGATGAGATTCGCGACGAACTGATTGGCTCCAGGCAGGACCTCGAGAAGCACCTGAACGCAACCGTGACGGCGATCTGCTACCCGGCAGGGTCGTTCAGCGAAAAGGTCCTTGATATAGCGCCATCCTGCGGTTACTCGGTCGGCTTTACCACGCAACTCGGCGTCCCGACCTATCCGCTCGCCGGCCCGGCGCGTTATGCTCTCCCGCGCCTCACCATCAACGGCGACAATCGACCTGAAGTATTTTCGTACGTCGGTAAGCTGGCGCTCAAGCGGTTGATTCGCGGGCGGGTGGATTAACTTCGCGGGGAGTCCGCTGCTCGAGGTCGGCGGAAGCCGATACCTGACCGGGAGCGGTTACCGACACGGTCGGCATCAACCGGGCGGGATTTCCCATCGCCATAGCATACGGGGGAACCGGCTTCGTGACTACCGCCCCCATGGCGACTACCGCCCCCGCTCCGATATCCGCACCAATCACGGCGCCTTCACCGATCCACGCCCCACGGCCGATTGAAACTCGTCGGCGATGTCCGGCCGCTGAACTTGAAGAACCAATCGTAGCCGACGACCCGTGCTGGTGGATTCCCGACGTGATTGACACACGACTGGCGATTCGGACGCTTTCCCCGATATCGGTCATGCCGATAATGCAGTATGCGCCGGTTCCGGCTGCTTGCCTGACACGCGACGCGCGGTTCGAAAAATAAGTCCCGAAACTGATAATCGCGGTGATGTGAAAAGAATCGAGCGCAATCAGGTAGTACGCCGACCGAATGAAATTGCCCGGCCAGCCGGGGAACAAGGCGACCAGCTGCGCCCCGAAAAGGTAGACGCCCTCGGTGCGAATAGTCCACTTCTCCACGAAGGCCAGCAGGCCCAGCGGGAATCCGATCAGACCGCCGCACAGCGTTCCGACCAGATACACCGTGTATTTCAGCACTTCTTTCACCCCCGACCCCGGCCGATATCAGTACACATCGAGATAAAACCCGTCGACCGGCTTTATGCCGTCCGGGAGAACTTTCGGACGCAACGGCGCGATATAGAGGTTGATCTGACGGGGCGCCGTCCGGAACCGGTTCTTGCGGAACGGATCGGCGGCGACGTAGCCGATATTCGGCATGAACGCCGTCGTGTAATTCGTCTCCCGCAGCGCCATCATGATGTCCGCAATGAACACCGTCTGTGCTTCCGAGCTCAAGTCCCCGAACGACACGTTGTCGAAGTACGCGTGCAGGCGTCTCGATTCATCGGGCTCGATCACTTCGAGCAGCAACAGATTGGCCAGCGCGCGAACGCGCCCGTCCTCCTCCCATACATACGAGCGCGTGTGCGGACGAGTCATCATGAGGAAGTCGATGTCGTCGTCCGGGATGATCTTTTTGAGCGGAACGCTTCCGCCGAGGTTTCGCACGAGCGGAAGAATGAGCGACCGATCTTCCGCGCGATAGGGTCGCGTATGACCGCTCGGTTGGGTGGGGAGGATCGGGTCTACCAGCTCGCGCAGCGCCGCGGAGTATTGCAGGACGTTGACGACTTTGACGTCCAGTCCCTTGCTCGTGAAGATTTTCTCGACCGCCCGGTTCGAGGCTGCCCCCACCTCGCACATCGTTATGTACAGGTCGTAGTCTTTATCTATAGCCTTTTCGATCAGCTTTCCCTGCTGGGGTCCGGCCAGACCCTTGCCGTGAAAATCGGACGACACGGTCAGAAAACTGGCAAAGACGGCTCGATAGCGACGGCCATAGTACTCCACGTCAAACGGCATATACGCTTGAAACGAGGCCAGCCGGCCATCGGCGGAAACCTGTCCAACCGTCAACTCCGGGTCGCCCGACGGCCGCATGATGTGCAGCTGCAACAGGCCGACATCGTAATGCCAGCACGGCCGCGCCCACGTGCGGCAGATCAACTCCGATACCTGTCCGAGGTCCGGCCCAAAAACAAACGAAAACCCGTCTGCGGGCTGCATGATCGTTGCCCCTTTCTCCATCGGTTACCGTGTCAACTCTTTCTCAGCTTCACCTAAACGCGACAGAAGCGCCTCCGCTCCGATTTGTGCGAGCGCGGCGAATACAAGCCGCTCGAGGCCGAACGCTGCGCATCCGGTGTGCGCCGCCGCGCCCTCAGCGGTGCGAATCGCGAATCCGTCTCCGAAAAAGCTCTCGTGATAGTTGAACGATGCTGCCGCGATCGACCGGTTCGGTTCCACCGGAAGGCGAAGCTCATATTTCAGTTCGTTGGCCAGTTGGAAAAACCGCAGCGAGCGGAAATCCGTGGCAAAAAACGGATCGGAGGCTGTTTCGAGGGTCGCGTGCAGATCGAGAATCTCCACCAAACGCCAGACGGTATCGACCGCCCGCTGTCGCGCATCGAGCACGTGTCGCTTCTCGCCGACAAAGACAATCTCCCGCATCGAAAACTCCCACAGGCGATCGAGCGCGGTAAGGTTTTTCGATTCGTATCGGAAACACCGGCCTGCCGCTGTGACGGTTCTCAGACCCTCGTCAGTATCTCCAAACGTCATGGCGGCCATACTTCCATAGGTATGATAACAGACTGCGGGAGACAGGCAGTACTCGGGTGTGGCGATTTCATCGAGTGTTTCGAAGTGCAGGGGCCGCCCGTTCTTGTGGCGGGCGGCAAACCGTTCGATGCGATGGAAGTCCTCAGAGAGATGGGTCGCGAAGGTGATCGAATGCGCGAAAGAAGAAAAATAGCCGGCCCGGCGGAGCCAGTCGGCCGGAATCAGCGTATTGTAGCTCTTCGTCGCAGCGCCGAACAGGTCGGTGGCGATACGTTCAAGCAGCCGGTCGACCCGCATCAACAGCGACAGAAACGTGCCGCCTCGGCTGATGACGCCGATACCTTCGGTAAATACGTCTCCGGCCCCCTCCAACGAGCGAAACACGTCGGCATCGAAATCGGTCGACCCACCCTGTCGCGATCGCAGCACTTTCGACTGCACGGCGAGCCGCTCGGTTTTCATCTTGTCGATCAGCAGCCGCACCTTGTCCGCGACATCGGACGAACCGTCGCCATTCTCACAGCGGATTTCAAGTCGACGCTGCTCGGCATCAAATCGGCTGTCCGTGATACGACTGTCGCAGTAACACGCGCGCTTCGCAATTTCAATCGCGACATCGGACGGTATGTTGTTGGGAAGCTCGATAGCAATAACGGTCATTCAGCTCCCCCGCAAATCCGCAATCAGGTTGGTGAGCCCGGCAACCGTGCGCGCCCGGACAAACTGCGTATCATCGATTGACACGCCGAATTTGTCTTCCAGAGCCAGCAGCAAATGGATCGAGTTGACCGATTCAACTCCGAGTTCAGAGTACAAATCCTTGTCTGAGGGAATATCGCCGGACAGATTTCCCACATCTCGAATGACTGCCACAATCTCTTGTTGGATCCCCTGATACATAGAGATTCCGCTTCGTTAGGTTTTGATAAACGTACAGTGTCAACCTACGGGTACGTGAGGCAGGTACCGAATTGGCGATGTCGAGTTGTCGATGCATGCCGCCCCAAACGGCGCCCGTTCATCCGGGCGCGGCCGGAGTGAAGGAGAGTCCTTCCGGATGGGCCGGGCAGTCACAGCGGCACATCCGTTCCGGCGTATCGTGGTCAATAATGTACTTTACGAGCCTATGTTTGTCAAGGGGAGAGGAGCCGAAAAGTGACGGAAAATCGCGCAATCAGCGCGTTTGGCGGGCCCGTTCGAACACTTCGGACAAGTGTCTCGTCTTCGCTCGACGGTCAAACTCCTCGGGCAGGTCGATCTTCGACGGCAGCGGACCATCCTGTGTGACCCAAGCGTCATAGCGTGACGCTATGAAGTCAGCGACTCTGTCTTTGTCCGGCGAGGTTACTGCGAGTCCGCGGTTGTATTTCTCGATCAATGCGCTCGACTGACCTTCCGGCACAAACGCAAGGATCGGCCGTCCGGTGGCGATGTATTCGAAGAGCTTGGCAGGGATGACGG
This sequence comes from Candidatus Zixiibacteriota bacterium, assembly GCA_034003725.1. Lineage (NCBI taxonomy): Bacteria > Pseudomonadati > Candidatus Zixiibacteriota > Candidatus Zixiibacteriota bacterium. The sequence continues at coordinate 53,253 of JAVEYB010000006.1, read as the reverse complement.
TCGTGTGGGTTTCACCGAAACCCAGAAGCAGCAGGAGGACATCAGCCTGCCACAGCAGCGACAGCGCCTGCTTTTGCGGCACGTGTCCGAGCCACCGTACAATCTTCTCCAATCGGTTGCCTTTGGTCGCATGCTCATACCCTTTGGCGCCGCCAACAAAGTCCACCCGTATGTTGTCACGCGCCTCCGGGCGACGATCCAGGAAATGCTCCAGCGCCTCGAAGAAGAAAAACGGGTTGCGGGCGCCGTACAAGCTGCCGAGATAGAGTATCGTGAACCGCTCATTTTTCGCGCTTGGAAACTCCACCGACGCAAAGTCATCGGGATCGAGTCCGTTGGTGATGGTGACGATTCTGTCGGCCGGCTTGTACGGGTTCTTGCCGCGAACGAGGTCCGTGAACCCTTCGGTGGCCGTCACGATGAATCGACTCCGCTTCATGCAGCGCTTCTCGAGGAACCGGTCGTAGAGGCGCGCGGGAGCGGGCTTGTTCTTTTGCCGATAGCCGGCATTCTGTGTCCACAGATCGCGGAAGTCGATCACCAGCGGCGTGCCGGTGAGAACCGACAGCCAGTATCCCACGAGATGTGCCGACGCCGGCGGCGAGGTTGTAAAAATGACGTCGATACGTTCCTGCTTAATCGCCTTCAGTCCGGCAGATACTCCATACGGAACCCAGAAGACGTTGTCATCCGGTGTAAAGAGTGAGCGGCGTATGTAGCCTTTGATCCGCCCCGGCAGCGACGGCGACACGGGCGTGGTGGCGGGGGTTTTTCCGGCAGACGGATCTGCTGTTGGCGCTGCCACCGGCTCCAGCGGCCCGCGTCCGGTCTTTTTCTCGTACCATGTCACCGGCGATGCGTCTTTCGACCGGTACACCTTCAGGTCGCGGGGGAGCTGCTCGAGCAGAGACTCGTCGCGGCTGAAACTCACGGCTTCCTGGACCGTCAGTATCACCGGATCCCATCCAAACTGCGGCAGATACTTGCAGAACTTGATGACTCGATACACGCCGACCGCAGCCGACGGGGGAAAGGCGTACGAGACGATCAGGACTTTTTTATTGGGCGATGATGTCATGTGCGGTTTCCGGAGTGAACGACCTGATCCACTAGTCGGACTCCCTCGACGGGTCCGGAGCGGCGGTCGGTGCACTTTCGCTGTTTTCGCGTGTGCCGATTACCCGCGCAGGATTGCCGGCCAGAATCTTGTACGGGGGGTAGTTCTTTGCGCCGACCACCGCGCCGGCAGCCACGACACAGCCTTCGCCCAGCGTAACCCCGGGCATGATAAAGGCATTGGCGCCAATCCATACGTCGCGCCCGATCACCACGGGCTTGTATTCGGCCCCCTGCTGTTGGATGGGGATATCCGTCCGGGCGGACGCGTGATTCTGCGTCCAGACCTTGACGCCCGGGCCAAGAATCGCGTAGTCGCCGATCTCCACGCCGCCGCCCGCCTGAATGAATGCATCAACCCCGATGTTTACGTGGCTCCCGCAACGGATCAACTCGATATTACGGAAACGGAACCCCTCGTGCACCTTCAGATTCTTCCCCAACGATCCAAACCACTTCGCCAGTACCCGACGACGGAGAATAAAACCGTACTCCCCGGGGAGATTGCGAACGAGGTGATAGCGGAAGCGGAACCGCTGCTGTCTGTTGAAAATGGCTCGAACTATCTCTCGAATTAGCATGAAACCTGTCAATCCCGTAACGTGATTCGGCTGCCGCCGTCGGAGAGTAAAGCAGCCGCTTTGTCAATATATCGGAGGGATCGCCGCTATATCAACCAAAGAAAACATGCCGTTGAAAGTATTGACCGGCCGCGGCGATTATTCTCGGATTATGCACCGTTCGAAATACCCGGCTTGGGGTCGATTCTGCCGATACAAGCTACAGAGTGGCTGCGTCGATGCCACGGAAGCCGCTGGAACGGCCGGTCGATAATGGATCGTATCGCTCCGCTTTTGGCCCGGGCTCATATCCCGCATTTCGTCGGGCTCCGCGGGTCGTAATTGTTGACAAAGCGACGGGCGACCGGTTACGTTCGTCATTCCGAAACGAAAGTTGTGAGAAGGGGCTCAATGCCTGAGTCGATCGTGGTAACAGGGGGAGCCGGGTTCATCGGGTCGCACCTGGTCGACCGGCTGCTAGCCGCCGGACACCGGGTCACGGTAATTGACAATTTCAACGATTTCTACGACCCGGCAATCAAGCGAGTCAACTGCCGGCGCCACCTGGAACAGGCCGGCTACCGTCTCGTTGAAGGTGATATTCGAGATCCCAATGCCGTCGAGCGGTGTTTTGCCGATGGACCGGTCGGCGAGGTGATTCATCTGGCGGCCATGGCAGGCGTGCGCCCGTCGATCAAAAACCCGGTACTCTATCAGGAAGTCAACCTGGTCGGTACCATGAACGTGCTCGAGGCGTGTCGCAGACACGGCGTCGGACGCTACCTGTTTGCGTCGTCGTCCTCGGTCTATGGGAACAACCGAAAGGTGCCGTTTTCGGAAGACGATTCCGTCGATCACCCGATTTCACCGTACGCGGCTACCAAGAAAGCCGGGGAGTTGATGGCCTACACCTATCACCACCTCTACGGTTTTCCGACCGCCTGCCTGCGGTTTTTCACCGTGTACGGCCCCCGTCAGCGGCCGGAGATGGCCATACATTTGTTCACCGCGAAAATCTGGCGCGGCGAGGAGATAACAATGTTTGGCGAGGGCGACAGCAGAAGGGATTATACGTTTATTGATGATATCGTGGATGGTATCATGGCGGTTCGGCAGTCCCGATTCGACTACGAGATACTCAATCTCGGCCGTTCGGACACGGTTACGCTCCGCGATCTCATCAGCAAGATAGAACAGAAGCTGGGCAAACGCGCGATCATGCGAAAGCTGCCGCCGCAGCCGGGAGATGTCGACCAGACCTACGCCGACATCACCAGGGCGAGTCGCCTCTGTGGGTTTGCGCCCAAAGTGTCGATCGATGACGGGCTGATGCGCTTTGCTCGATGGTATATCAACAAGCAGGAACAACAATGAATGTGTGCGTCGTGGGAACCGGCTATGTCGGTCTGGTGGCAGGCACGTGCCTGTCCGATTTCGGCATGAATGTCGTCTGTGTCGACAAGGTCAAAGAAAAAATCGATATGCTCAACCGGGGCGAGGTTCCGATTTACGAACTCGGCCTCGGCGAACTGATCCAGCGCAACGTGAAACTCGACCGGCTCCACTTCACAACCGACCTGAAGCAGGCGGTTGATCGCAGCCTCGTGGTGTTTCTTGCCGTCGGCACACCTGAGCGCCCCGACGGATACGCCGACCTGAGCCAGATCGAAGCGGTCGCGAAGGAAGTGGCCGGGTACATGACCGAGTACAAGATTATCGCGATCAAAAGCACCGTTCCGGTCGGCACGGCCCGGCGGCTTCGTCAGATGATTCGGGAGACCGCCAGCTCCGACGTGGAGTTTGATGTCGTGTCAAATCCGGAGTTCCTGCGCGAGGGAGCGGCCGTCAACGATTTCCTTCGGCCGGACCGGGTCATTCTCGGCTGCGATTCCGAGCGCGCCCTCGCCATCATGCGCGATATCTACCGACCCCTGTTCCTGCTGGAGACGCCGATCGTCAGCACCACCAACGAGACGGCCGAGGTCATCAAGTATGCGTCGAATACGATGCTCGCCGTGCGCATCTCGTTCGTAAATGAAATCGCCAATCTCTGCGATATTGTCGGCGCCGACGTCTACCAGGTGTCGAAGGCGCTCGGCATGGACAAACGGATCGGTCCGAAATTCCTGCATCCGGGTCCCGGCTACGGCGGCTCGTGCTTTCCCAAAGATGTCTCGGCGCTGGCGAGATTGTCCGAGGATGTCGGCTATGATTTCAAGCTTGCCCGGGCCGTTATCGAGGTTAACGCCCGCCAGCGGGAACTCGCCGTTCAGAAAGCGGTAGCCGCACTCGGATCGGTACCGGGAAAGGTGATTGGTCTGCTCGGGCTGTCGTTTAAGCCGAATACCGATGACGTCCGGGAGGCTCCGGCAATCTATATCGCCCGCCGCCTGATGGAGCAGGGGGCGACCGTAAACGCGTTTGATCCGGCCGCGATGGATGAAGCGAAAAAGAATATCGAGGGTATCAAATACCATAAGAATGCATATGATGCGGTGACCGGTGCGGATATCGTGATTATAGCCACGGAATGGAACGAATTCCGCGACCTGGACTTCAGGAAAATCAAGTCGTTAGTGCGAACGCCGATCGTATACGACACGCGTAACATCTATAACCCAAAGGCGCTCAAGGAAATCGGCTTCAAGTACGTGGCTACCGGGCGATCCTGACCGGGGCTGAGAACGCGCCGGCAAAAAGGCGGATACGTGAACCATCGCTATCAGGAATTCAGCGGCCGGGGCATGGTCTCCCAGCGGCATCTGCTGTGGGCGACAATCGTCCTCATCAGCCTCGTTGTCGGGGTCTGCTCGCTGTTTCTGAAACCGGTGATCTTCATCGCGCTGGCCGGGCTCACTATCGGTATAGTACTGCTGGTGCGATTTCCCTATGTCGGGTTACTGCTCTATTTCGTGACATTCGTGATTCGTCCGGGGGAGATGTTTCCGGCGCTGGATGCATTATCGCTGGAACGGGTCATCGGCATCGGCGTGCTTCTCGCTGCCATCCTCGCGCACAAGAAACGCCACGGGTCATTTGGACTGCCTCACGACATGCCCTTCATTACGATGCTGGGACTCTGGGCGGTTATCATCATCTCCTGGGGTGTCAGTTTCGATCCCGTCAGGACCGAGGAGTCTATCGAGAACTTCCTCAAACTGATCGTCTTCTACATGATCATCGTGTATACCGTCGACACCAGGACCAAGTGGAACATCTTCATGGGAGTCTTCCTGTTTTTGATGTTCCGCGAGATGTTTTTGTCGTTTCGCGATTATTACGGTGGCGGTGCGGTTATTCGTATGGGTATTCAGCGGGCGACAGGCCGAGGTTCATTTGGAAGCGGCGCCAATACGCTCGCCGCCACGCTCGCCTTTACGCTGCCGTTCCTCATCGCCTGGATCAAGTACTTTCGCGGAAAGATCCCCCGCACGATTCTTCTGGGCGTACTCTTCATGTTCCTCCTGATGATTGTCAACACCGGATCGCGTGGCGGTCTGCTTGCTACACTGACCGTGGTCGGCGTTACGGTCTGGTACAGCAAATACCGACTTGCGGGGGCGCTCGGCGCAGCTGCGTTTCTGCTGATCGCCTGGTTCCTGCTTCCGGAGCAATACCAGGGGCGGTATGAAACCCTGGTCAGCGGAGGCGATGTGAATGAGATCAGCACCAACCGCGTGGCGATCTGGGAAAACGGCATGCGTATTTTTGCCGACCGACCCATTCTCGGCTGTGGCTCCGGAGCATTTGCGCCGGCCAGCGGGTCCGGCAAGTACGGACCGGAGATTTTCATGAGCCCGCATTCTCTGTACGTCCAGCTGCTCGCCGAGTTGGGCATCGTGGGATTTTTTGCCTTTTTCATTTTCCTCGCGAGCGCGTTCCACCAGGTGCTGACGACCCCGCGCCGACTCCACTCCCCCCCGAAAGATCCGGACCTGGTGCGGTGGTATCATGCGCATAAAGAGGCATTTGTCGCCTCCATGCTGGCGATGCTGGTCAACGGTGGCACGGCGCACAACTTTTTCCGCTGGAATTGGTACATGTATGCCGGCCTGATCGGAGCCATGGCGGCCATCTACGTCAAAACGGCGCTTCAGGAACAAACCGGCGACACCGCCGTTTCGGCGAACCAATCGCGTCCGATAACCGAAGGTGCAGGCACCTGATGCCGATACATCGTTAGACCCGGAATGCGGCACGCGGGATCAAAAGCCCGACCGTACCGGGCACGCCCGAAATGGAGCACTCGTAATCATGGACTGGATTCAACCACTGGCGCGGTATGTAGTTATCCCCTTGATGGGGATCAGAAATCGGCACACTGACATGAAGTTCGTTCGCGAGGCCGAACGTACTCAGTGGTTACCGCCCGAGCAATTGCAGCAGTTGCAACTGACGCGCCTGAAGGCTCTGCTGTCGCACGCCGCGAAAAACTGCCCCTTTTACGCCCGCCGGTTTGCCGAGGCAGGGTTCGATCCGGTCGCGGTGCAGTCTCTTCGTGATATCGAACGTCTGCCGGTCCTCACCAAAAGCGATATCCAGCAACATCGGGACGAACTGACGGCTGCCAGCCTGCCGATTTCTGACCGCATCCCGAACCAGACCGGCGGCTCTACCGGGTCGCCCCTCCGGTTCTTCATGAGCCCGGACAGCGTCTACCGACGTATCGCCAATACGATCAGGCACGACCGCTGGGCCGGACTCGAGCCCTATCACAAAGGAGCGGCTATCTGGGGCCACCGTCGCGACCTGAACGCTCCCCGCTCTACCATGGACAACCTTCGCGACCGGTTTTTCTCCCGCCGCGTGATCCTCGATACCAGCGAGATCACGGAAGAGAAACTGGCTCGGTTTGTCGAGCGCCTCAACAAAGAGAAACCGTCGACCTATGTGGCATACGCCAACGCGATTTACCTGATCGCGCGTTTCATCAAGGAGCGGGGAATCACCGGTTACCACCGCCCGAAAAGCATCATTACCTCCGCGGAGGTCCTGACCGACGATCAGCGGCGCCTGCTGGAGGATGTCTTCGGCTGCCCGGTGTTCAACCGCTACGGCAGCCGGGAATTCAGTGTGATCGCGTCGGAATGCGAGGCGCATCGCGGTCTGCATATTGCCGCCGATACGCTCCTGGTTGAGATTATCCGCAATGACCGGGCGTGCCGTCCGGGCGAGCTGGGGCAGATCGTAATCACGGATCTGCACAACTACGCGCTGCCGTTCATCCGGTATCGGATCGAAGATATGGGGATGCTTCTTGAGACCGGGTGCTCATGCGGAAGAACCTTGCCGATGATGGAAATCGTGGGCGGGCGCGTCACGGACTTTTTGGTCACACCCGAAGGAGCTGTCGTTTCGGGCGCCGCCATGACGATCTATTTCATCGCGCGCGTGCCTGGAATCGTGCAGGCGCAGCTTGTGCAGAAGAAAAAAGACTTCCTTCTGCTGCGACTGGCTGTCGATCAATCGTTCGGCGAGGATTCGAAGCGGATGATTGCCGAGTCGGTCAATCGCTTTTTCGGCCCGCTGATGAAGTACGAGATTGAACAGGTAGATTCGATTCCGGTTGAAGCGTCGGGAAAATACCGCTTCAGTATTTCGGAAATCGACCCGGTCGCCCATTTGAAGTAGCACGGGAATTCACGGACAGGGAAACAAGGATGTCGTTGTACTCGACTCTGCTGCGCAACACGGCGCAGCGGCTGCTGCTGGTGCGGGAACAAAAGCATGCCGCGATGGCGCAATGGAAGTTCCTGTTGAAAAGCCAGTACTGGCCGCGCCAGCGCCTGCTGGACTATCAGTGGCAGCGGTTGTCGGAGATGCTCAAACATGCCTACGATACGACAGCGTACTACCGGCGCGTGTTCGACGAACGCGGGCTGACGCCCGACTCATTCAAGTCGGTGGACGACCTCCGGAAACTCCCCGTCCTGACGCGTGATTTGATCGACGCCCATCGCACCGATCTCATCTCGTCGAAATTCACCGAGGAGCACCTGCAGGTATTCGGCACCGGCGGTACCACCACGCGTCGCCTCACGCTGTATCGTGACAAGATCGGTGCAACCATGAAACAGGCCGTGGCCTGGCGGTTTGAGGGATTTATGGGGCAGATGCCGGGCGACAAAGTCTCGATTTTCTGGCCGCCCCACATCGATTTTCACCACCATCATTCCTGGCTGACGCACGTTAAAGACCGCTACCTGCAGCGTATGCAGTTGTTTTATACCGGGGGAGCCACTGCCGATACGCTGGAGCGTTTCTACCGGGACTTCCGCTCATTTGGCCCGCGCTACATCAAGTGCTTTCCCGGCGGCCTCCTGGCATTTACCGAGTACGCTCTCGCCCGGCAGCTCCCGCTGGAGAAAGTCAAGGGGATCATGTCAACCGGCGAGATGCTGTATCCATCCATGCGCGAGCTGTTCGAACGCGCGTATCAGGCCCCCGTCTATGATATGTACGGTTCGCGCGAGGTCGGAAATACGTCGTGCGAATGCAGGGCGCACGAAGGTCACCATATCGCCGCGGAGATCGCGGTCGTCGAATTCGTACGCGATGGAATACCGGTCGGTCCCGGTGAAGACGGCGAGATACTCGTCACGGACTTGACCAACTACGGATTTCCGATGATTCGCTATGAATTGAGTGACGTCGGACGTCCTCTCGAAGCTACATGTTCATGCGGTCGCAGTCTTCCGCTGATGACCGCCGGTGTCGGCCGTCTGTCGGACTTTTACGTCGCGCTCGACGGCACCCGTCGGTCCGGACTCGTCCTCGGCGTCCAGATCACTGAAACCGGACCTCCGATGGGAAAGACGCAGATCATCCAGCGGACACTGACCGACTGGCACGTGAAAATCACCAACGACCCGCCGGCCACTCCCGAGCTGCAGGAACACATCCGGACCTGTATAAAGAACCTCATCGGCGAGGCAGTGACAGTCTCCATAGAAATCGTCGATGACATCCCTCCCGAAAAGTCCGGCAAATTGCGCTACTTCAAGTGCGAAATTCCCTCCTGATCAGACCGGGCGCCCTGCCATCGCTTCTGCAACCGGTCGCCATTAACGTGCAGTTTTTCCGCCGCTAACAGTCATGAGATGGCGTTTCTACCCCACATAATGGATTGGCAATTCAACCAATCTCTTTGGGGAGGTAGTCATGCCGGTAGCTGTTCCTTCGTTTCCACTGCATCTGATTGAGACCGAAACGGAAGTCGTATGCGCCGACCGCAACGGTGAGTTGTGGGCCCGCCTCAACGCCAGTGACCGAAATCGCGGTCGGCTGGAGATCGTCTACCGTGGGCTGTGTCTGTATTTTGCCCAGACCGTCGGTGAGATTCGGTGGCTGACTGCTGAGGAATTTGACTCGGTGAGGCCTCGGTAACGGGCTATCCGCCCGACCGACCCGCGTCGACTTTCGCACCGATGTCGCCTTCGGGAGTTGCGTTCGAGCATCCGTGCTTATCCCGGGCAACATTGCGGTCAGGCACAAGACTGCCTCTCGGGGAGGATTAATGTTGGTGGCATCTCGACTAGCAGGCCGACTGGCCGTTCGACTGCTTGATTTTCATCGCGGCGAATGGCCGAAATACCGCCATGCCGAAGACGTACACGAATCGATCCATCAGCCGTTGGAGGTGCAGCGGGAGCGGCAGCTTCAGAGGCTCCGCATGATAGTCGAGCTGGCCTCCCGGTACACGCCGTTCTATCGCCAGAGGTTTCAGCAAATCGGATTCCAGCCCGGCGATCTGCGTTCGTTCGATGATCTTCGGTTTTTGCCGCCGGTGACCAAGGCAGATTTGATCGCTGCCGACTCGAAGGCGGTATCGACAGCGCCCGGTCTCGGACATATCATCCGTACCTCAACCGGGGGTACGACCGGGCAGCCCCTGGAATTCTACAGAGACATCAGGTGCCAGCTTTACCGCCGCGGTATTGATCTGGCGCTCAGCCGGTATTATGGGTGGCGCGATGGTGAGTGGCAGGGCTGGCTGTGGGGTGCGGCAGTTGATGCCGTGCATCCTTCAAATCTGAAAACACGACTCGTGCAGCTTCTCGCCACCCGTCTCTATTTCGCCGATACCACCTACCTGACCGATGAAACGTATGCACGATTCGTGCGTCAGACTCGCGCGCACCGGCCGACCCTGGTCGGCGCCTATGCCACACTTGCGTATGATTTGGCGGTCCGTATCTCCGAAGGCCGTGTGCCTGCGGTCCGCGTCCCTCTGGTGGTATGCTCCGCCGAACCTCTCTCCGAAACGCAGCGCGATACGATCGAACGGATTCTCGCCGATCGCTGCCTGTCGCGGTACGGCGCGCGGGAATTCGGCACGGCGGGGATCGAATGCTCCGAGCGAAACGGATATCACCTGTTCTCCGAAAGTGTCTATTGCGAAATCGAGCCGGTAAAAGGAATGCCCGGAGAGGTTGGGAAGCTTCTCGTGACCGATCTCCGCAACACGGCAATGCCGCTCATCCGATACGATATTGGAGATCTCGGGCGGATCGATACAACTCGCTGCCCCTGCGGACTGGAATCGCCACGACTGGTCGATCTGCGCGGGAGAACGATCGAGGTCCTGCAACGCCCCGATGGGAGTTGCGTGCATGGTTCGGCGGTATTAGATGCGGTGAGACATTCACGGATTTGCGCCAAAATTCAAGTGGTTCAGGAGACCATCGGGCAGGTAATTGTAAACATTGCCGCCGATCCAACCGAACACGCCGCCCAGGTCGCATCACTTAAGCGGCTGCTGCGCGGACTCATGGGAGAGAATACCTCGGTTGACTTACGCCGCGTCGAGACGATCCGCCGCTCGCCGTCGGGCAAATTCCCCTACATCGTATCGCGGCTGGCAGCTCCGGGGTCGAGTCCGGAGGAAGCCGCCGAAGGTCCACTAGGGCAATGATTTGACTTTTCGTAGTGGCGTTGTGGCGATATATTGGCGCCTGACGCAGCTATGAATATTCTGATTATCGACGAAGAGTTCCCGTACCCGCTGAATACCGGTAAGCGCATTCGATCCTTTAACCTTGCGCACGCCCTCAGCCGGGAGAACCGAGTATCCTATCTCGCCTACGGCGAGCAGGGGTCGAACGGTTGCGCCCATTTGGAGAGCGCCGGAATAACACCCATTGCGGTCGGCGAACTCGGCCGAAAAAAGTCCGGCCCCCGGTTCTATCTCAGGCTGCTGGCCAACCTCTTCTCCCCGTATCCGTATATAGTCGCCCACCATTACACTCGGCGTTTTGCCCGGGAGGTATCGCGACGGTCATCGACAGGTGATTTTGACATCGTCATCTGTGAGTGGTCTCCCTACGCTCGTTTTGTCAGGAACCTCACCGAAATACCTTCGGTAGTGGTCGCACACAACATAGAAGCCTCGATCTGGCGTCGTTACCTCGAGAACGAAACGAATCCGCTGAAACGGGCCTATATCGCGCTGCAGTTCCGCAAGGTGGAACGTTTTGAACGTTCCTGTTTCTTGTGGGCGGCCGGCGCCACCGCGGTGTCACGCCACGAGGCGGACACGATCGCCCGCTTCGGCGTACCGTACCCGGTAGCCGTCATCGATAACGGCGTCGACACCGAGTACTTCCGTCCGGGCGGTATCTCTCCCGACCCCGATACGCTGGTGTTCACCGGCTCCATGGATTGGCGGCCCAATCAGGATGCGGTCGCCTACTTCGCTGACGACGTGTTCCCGCGAATCCGGGCCGAACGTCCGGGGGCCAACGTGTACGTTGTCGGGCGGAATCCGCCGATCCAGATACGGGAACTCGGGCTCCGCGACGGCATTACCGTAACCGGGACGGTCGATGACGTCCGGCCGTATATCGAGCGGGCCGGCGTTTACATTGTCCCGCTGCGGATCGGCGGCGGGTCACGCTTGAAAATTCTTGAGGCCATGGCGATGAGCAAGGTGGTGGTGTCGACTTCGGTAGGGGCGGAGGGGCTGGAAGTGGTCGACGGTGAGCATTTATTGATACGCGACGGCTCCGAGGCGCTGGCCCGCCAGATACTGGAGTGCATGGCCAATCTGCCGGCCTACGAGTCTTTGGGCGGTCGCGGCAGGCGCCTGGTCGAACAGCGATATCGGTGGGAGGAACTGGGGCGCCGCTACAACGAATATCTGCAAACGATTCTCAAACGAGCATGAACATATTACACCTGCGGGCCTCCAACTTCTACGGGGGACCCGAACGACAACTCCATCTCCATGCGCGCGAGGCGCTCGGTACGCCGTACGTGCTGACCGTAAGTTCCTTCGTGGAGAAAGGGCGGTCACCGGAGTTCATCGAGGTAATCAAAGCCGACAGTATCAAAACGCATGTCTTCGATATAGAAAGCCCCTACGATCCCCAGGCCGTGAAAATAGTCCGTGCGTACCTCAGGGAAAATTCGGTCGACATCCTCTGTACGCACGATTACCGCACTCACGTCATCGGATTGGCGGCGACCCGGGGACTTCGAACGGCCTGGGTGGCGTTCTCCCGGGGCTGGACCTGGGAGAACCTCAAGGTCAGAGCCTACCATGCGATTGATAAGGTCATTGTCCGGTTTGCGGACCATATCGTGGCGGTCAGCGGCGCCCAGAAACACAAGCTCGTTCGTCTCATGGTACCGTCGTCGAAAGTCTCGGTGGCCTACAACTCGATACACCCGGATTTCTTCGATGATATGCCCCCGGTGGACCTTCGCGCCCGCTTCGGATTCCCCCCCGACAGCCTGGTGGCCGTTGCCGGTGGACGGTTCAGTCCCGAGAAAGGTCAGCTGGACCTCATTGAAGCGGCCCGTCGGGCGATCGCGCACGACGACCGCCTTCGGTTCGTGCTCTTTGGCGGCGGTCCCGATCTGGCAGCCGCCACTCACCGCATTGCGGAATTGAAGCTCGACCGGTATGTGCTGTGTCCCGGTCATGAAAAGAATCTGATCGGTTGTATAAAAGGCGCCGACATGCTGATCAATCCGTCGCTGTCCGAGGGCCTTCCCAATATCGTTCTGGAGGGTATGGCGCTCCGGGTGGCAGTAATTGCGACCGATGTCGGCGGAGTGCCGGAACTCATTGAAAACGGCATCAGCGGTATTCTGGTACCCCCGTCGGATCCCGCCGCAATGACGTCGGCGCTCCTGCGGCTCGCGGGCGATTCGGAGTTACGGCGACGACTCGCGGAGACGGCGATGGAAACCATTCGCAGCACCTTCTCTTTTGAACGGCAAATGGCCGACCTGCGGGTGGTTTACGACAGTCTGGCGGCCGATAATCAATAAGTGGATTACCCATACGTGCCAAATCCTTTGAAAAGAGCGCTTCTCTACTGCCTGTACCTGAGCCGACTATGGCTGCTCGTGCGCTGGGCAAATAGAAACAGGCTCGTGATTCTCATGTACCACGGGGTCAGCGATGGTGCCCCGGGTGTCTGGACACAGGTAGGGACCGCCGCATTTGAGGAGCAGATGGCATATCTCAGGGCGCGGTACGCCCCGGCGGATCTTGAAACCGCCGTAACTCGTCTTTATGACCGAACGCTGCCCGCGTATGCTGCCGCGGTGACCTTCGATGACGGTTTCCACAACAACCTGACGAATGCCCTTCCGGTGCTGAAACGCCACAGCGTGCCAGCGACAATCTATGTCACCACGTCATTCATCGACGGTCAAAATCGCTTCGACGGGCTGATCTGGACCGACTACGTGTATGCCCTGCTGCTGGCTACCGATAGAAGTACCATCGACCTCACCGACCACGAATTGGGCAGTTTTGAGCTTACAGACAGGAGGTCACGGGGCTCGGCCAAAAAGGCAATCTGCGGCGCTCTCAAGCGGCTTCCCGACGCCGAACGGCAGCAGGCCCTGACCGCATTGGCACACCGGTGCGGCAACGGAGTTCGCCCCGAGGATGCCGCCGTATTCGCGCCGATGAGTTGGGACGAGGTCAGGCAGATAGCCCGGGAGCCGCTCATTGCGATCGGCGCTCATACCGTAGAACATCCAATCTTGACGAGACTGCCGCGCGACCGTATGATAGAAGAAATCAGCACTTCTCAGGCCGTTATTCAGACCGAAACCGGTTGCCTGCCGGCCCTGTTTGCTTATCCAAACGGAACGAAAGACGACTTTAACGATGAGATCAAAGAAGTTGTTGCCGAACGATATTCGTGCGCCGTTTCCACCGTCGAGGGGCTCAATGATGCCGCGACCGACCGTTATGAGCTGCGGCGTATCGGCATTGGCGCCGACATGCCCCTGTGGGAATTCAAGCTCTGCCTCTCTGGAACGTATACACTGATCGCGCGCATCCTGGGACGAACATGACACCTCCGGCAACCTGCAACACAAGGGAACACCACGCACACGTGCTTACCGTAAACAAGATTGACACCGAAGCCGGATTTCACGGGCTGGAGCAGACCTGGAACCAATTGCTCGAGCGCACCGAGTTCGACACCGTTTTCCAGATGCACCAATGGTATCGAACCTGGTGGAGTGTCTTTGGGGCGGGGAGACGGCTGTATATACTCGATGTCCGCGACGGCGACACGACCGTAGGCATCGCGCCGTTCATGGTTTCGGGCGATACCGGCCCCGGAACGATTGAGTTCATCGGCGCGGGCAACACCGACTATGCCGATATCATCGCCGATAAGACCGCCAAGCGCAACGTTCTCGCGGCTGTTGTTGATTATCTCGCACGCCACCGCTCGGACTGGGTCGACATCGTCCTCAGCCAGGTTACCGAGCGATCGACGACGGTCGGGCTGATGCGCGGGCTTCTTCCCGATGCCGGGCTGCGGTTTCGAATCGACGAGATTGAGCAATGTTATGCGTATACGTACGAGGGACCGGAAGAGGGCCGTGAGTCATTCGACGCCGGGCTCGGTAACTACCGCAACCTCCGCAATTCCGTCAACTACTTCAATAAAAACGGAGGCATGTCCTACGAGTCGCTGACTGATTGCGACGCCATCGAGTTTCGCCTGCCGCAGTTGATCAAGTTCCACTGGTTGCGGTGGAAAGACACGCCGACCCCGAGCAAATTCCTCAATCAGGCGGACTGCGACTTCTACTATCAGATCACCCGTGTATTTGCACCGCTCAATATAGCCCGGCTCGAGACTCTGTTCATGGGCGACACCCCGGTTGCCTATGTCTACGCCTTTGATTACAAGAACTCGATCTATCTGTATACCTCGGCGCTCGACGTGTTCTACAACAAAAAGTCGCCCGGCATCGTGTTGTACTATCAGATCACGGACAACTACATCCGCCGGGGCCGTGAAGCGGTTGATTACCTTCGCGGCGGCGAGCAATACAAAGGCCGGCTGACCAACCGGGCCTACAGCAACTTCCGCATTTCGGTCTACAGCAGCGGGCTCAAGCACCGCATGATCGGCGCCTATTATCGATTCAAGCAAACGCCGCTCGGCCGCTCGCTGGTCGGAAACGCGACCCTGAAGAACATTCAATTGCAGCTGGCGTCTATGAAACGGCAGTACGGTTTGTCCGGGCTGCTCAAGGCGCTCCCGGGGAGAATCTGGAAGCGAATCTTCGAATACCGCGTCATCCTGGTCTGGACGCTGGGAGAACCGCAGCCGGCCCGCCAGGCGAAAATACCTCTCACGGTTCGCAAGATGACGGCTGATGAACTCGACCGGGTGGCGGCCTTCTATGGGGCCGAACCCAAAACCCGCAAATACCAGGTTTTGCAGGATCGTTTCGAGCAGCGCGCCGACTGCTATGTCGGCATTCATAACGACATTATCGTGGGCATCCTCTGGGGCGAGTACAAAAGTTCGTACCTGTACGAGATTGATAAGACGTACCGGCTCAAAGACGATGAAATCGCCCTTGTCGATGGTATAACGCTGCCGCAGTTCCGGGGGTACAGCGTTCAGCCGGCGATGCTGGGCGTAGCAATGCGTGACTGGTGGAACGCTGGATACAAGACGCTGTCGTTCACCATGTCCACCAACGAGTCGGTTTTCCCTGTGCTTCGCAAGAGCGGAGGGGTGGTGACCGGCAAGGTGCGGTCGTTGCGCCTGTTCGGAAAAGAAGTGTTCAAGGCGTGACAGAGAGGCAGTGACCGTGATAAAGATCGCCTACGTTATCGACTGGATCTACAGCCCCGAAGGCGGCACCGAGCGTCAGCTGCTGATGTTATTGAACGGCCTCGATCGCGCCCGCTTCACCCCGCATCTGGTCTATCTGCGCGATACCGAGTTTCTGACGAACACCCGCTTTGGTTTTCCGGTCACGAAGATTCCGGTCGGCAAACTGGTTTCGCCGGGTTTTGTCGGCGGGCTCAGGGCCTTCCGAAAACTGCACCAGCGAGAACGATTCGATATCGTCCAGACGCTGTTTATCGATGCCAACGTATTTGGCACTATCGCCGCTCATTATGCCGGGTGCCGGGTGATTCTTTCGAGTCGACGCAATATCGGCTACTGGCACGATTCCGCGCAGGTCGCGATGCTTCGCTTTTTGCGCCGCTGGACGACGCACTATCTGGCCAATTCGATGGCTGCCGTGGAGAAAACCGTTGAGACCGAGGGCGTTCCCGCCGAACGGATAACGGTGATCCGCAACGGACTCGATCTGGATCAATTCTCGCGTACGTCGCCTGAATTGCGCGCGACACAGCGGGAGCAGTGGGGCGTCGGGCCGAATGACATAGTCGTCGGGGCGGTCGCGAATCTTCGCAAAGTCAAAAACATCGAATCGCTCATGCGCGCCGCGGTAACCCTCGTCAAAGAACACGATAACCTCGTGTTTGTCTGGTGCGGCAAGGGCTTCGGCGGAGAGCATGAGCATTACTTGCAGTTGGTCGATGAGATGGGTCTCCAGGGCCGGTTTCATTTTCCGGGCGGCACCGAAGACGTCGTCCGCGCCCTTTCAGGCTTCGATATCGGCGTGTTGTGCTCGACGTCCGAGAGTTTCTCCAATTCACTGGTTGAATATATGGCCGCCGGATTGCCCATTGTCGCCTCCGATGTGGGTGGTAATCGCGAGGCAATTGACCACGAACGGACGGGTCTGCTCTATCCCATCGACCGGGACGATCTGCTGACCGAGTCGCTCCGGCGCCTTATCACAGATAGGGAACTGGCGCAAAAACTCGGCCGACAGGCGCAGGATACGGCCCGTACCGCGTACTCGCGTGAAGCGATGCTCAAGCAACACGAAGACTTCTACTACAGGATTCTCGGACGGGAGAAGTGAGAAGGGTATAATCAGTATGCCCACGAAAAACTACAAGCGCTTCAGGGTCTCTCTGGCGATCAACGTGGTGCTGGTCGCGGTTTGCATCTACGCGTCGATCAAGGCGCTCGAATACCGTGCCCACATAAACGAATTTCTGTACAAATACACCCATGTCGTCGAGGAGTTCTCCAGCCGATCGACCTATCTCCGGGACAACACACGCCTTACGTCAAAAACGATCGTGCCGGGAAGGATTGTCTTTTTCGGCATGACGGTCACGCAAACATGGCCGGTAGAAAAGTTCTTTCCCGACTACGAAGCGATCAACCGTGGCGTGGCGATGCAACGGCTGGCCGGAATGCCGCTTCGGTTTCGATCCGATGTTATTCGCCTGATGCCCGAATGGGTGGTGATCGAAACCAGTTCCTACAACTTGCGCGAGCCGAACTCGCTCGAGGAACTGACCGAGTACATCGCCGACATGGCGGAGCTGGCTGACTATCACGGCATCAAACCGATTTTGACCACGCTGATCCCTCCCACCGGGGGCTACGAGCCCTACGAGAGCGACTACGCCGTTTTCGACAGCCTTGCGGTGTTCAACACCTGGCTGCGGGCCTACGCGAAACAGCATCAGTTTACACTGGTGGACGTGCACGCGCTGATGGCGGGAGAGAATAACGCCATTCGGGTGGATTTGGCGGACGGCGGGATAATCCCGAACCAGGAAGGCTATCGAATCATTTCCGATGCGATCCGGTCCGCGATTACCGAGGATTCGTCGAAATCACACTAGGCCGCACTTTATGACGGCGGCCTCTCATATACTACCGAATACGCCGTTACTTTACCGAATAATGAGCAGCTTCCCGGATGCCGTTCCACTCGGATAACTGACGTAATAGAAGTAAGCGCCGGTGGAAACTTCCGAGCCGCTGTCGTTACGACCATCCCACGTCCAGTCGCCCGCCGGCAGGTTGTCCTTCACCAACACCAGCGTCCCGGAAACCGTCATTATCGTCAGTTTCGAATCCTCCAGCAGATTCGTAAACGTCACGTCGGTGTGTCCGTCACTCGGGCGGAACGGATTAGGATATGGGTGGATATCCGGAGCCGCGGCAACCGCGGATGCAGCGTCGTACGTAAATGTTGCTGCCCCGGTCCACACGGCGTTGTCCGGGCTTATGCGCCAGTAGTAGGTGACGTCATCCATCAACGAGTCCGGGACTTCCCAGACCGTCTGCTGTCCGGCCGTGGTTGCGACAGCCCCTGATTCAACCGCATCGTCGAATGCCGCGTTGTCGGCAAGCTGGAAGTAGACAGTGGTCACGCCGGCGACGTCGCGAACGTGTAACGAAGGCAACGCCGTGCTGACGACGGCGCCGTCGAGCGGATAGGCCATATCCGACTCGGTCAGGGTCGCCACCACTCCGGTAGAGATGTCGAAACTGACCGACTGGGACCAGGCGCTGGTATCGCTATTGTCGGTGGCGATGGCGCGGCAGCGCCAGAAGTACAAAATGTCCTCTTCCAGATTGTCGAACGTCGCGGTGGCCTGACTGCCGGACGCGAGCCCGGTGGCAAAAGTCGCGGTCGTGAATGCCGAGGCCGTGTCCAGCGCGAATTCGTAGCGAAGCGAGTAGTACGACGCTACCAGCCCGGCGGCTACCACCACCGAACCGGCATCGTCATCGACCGACGTATTCTGCGGGGCCGGCGATGCGATTCCGGCAGCAAAACTCTGCGGTCCGTTGGAGACCGGTGAGGCGTTTTCGGATTCATCATAGGACCGCACCGCTACGTAGTAGCGCACGCCGGGATTGAGGTTCGAAACCACGAAGCTCTCGCTCGTTCCTGCGGTCGCCGGCGTCGGAGGAGCCGGAGCCAGGCTTGCCTGGCTCCAGTTCATCGTGGTAATCGGATTGAGACTGTAACGGACTTCATACCGGTCGGCCTGGCCGGCATTGTCGTCGTCGCCCGGCGCGGTCCAGCTCAGCGTTATGTCGCCGTGCTCGTCGCCCGGCAGCGCGCCCAAATCATCGATCGCCGCCGGCGGTATGACGTCCTCGGTTCCCTCTTCACCGGTCGTGTTCTGCAAAGTCATCGCGGGCACCTGCGAGGTCGCGTTGACCGTATGCGTGATCATCGTGCTGTCGGTACCCTTTTTGACCTTGATCGAGAAGCTGTTGAAATTGGTCGAGTCGCCGCCCGTCCGCGACCGGTAGAGGTACGAGACCGCCCCATTGCGTCGACCGTTGCCGTCGGTCAGCCCGCTCAGCACCGTCTGACCATAGTTGTTGAGCACGGTTACCGCGGCGCCGGACACCGGCAGTCCGTTGTTGCCCAGCACGCGGACCTGAAGCGTGCGCTCCACGGTCAATTCGAGGTCACCGTCGACCGCAAACCGTATGTCGGTATCGGACGTGCCGTTCTGGTACACCATGTCACGGACCCGGTTGTTGGAACAGTCCCAGTTATTGCCGAGATGGCCCAGATCATAGGTGATGTGGCCGTTGTCGGGCGCTATGAACCGCAGCGTGTCCTGCTCGAACAGGTGGTTCGGCGCACCGGCGTTGCCCTCGCCCCACTTGATAATCGCGCCGCTCGACTCCAGCACGTTGTTGCGGAACGTGAGTCCGTCGCCGCCGATAATCGCCGCGTCGAGACACACTGCCGCGGTCGTGCCGGTACCGTTGCCGATAGCCCTGAAGGTGTTGCCTTCAACCACGTTGTTGAAGCTCGACCCCTGGTATGGGCTCCAGCGGAACGCCATCGCGATCTGGTCGGTGTGAATCGTGGCCGGGTTGTTGTCCGATCGCGCCGTGATCGTGTTGCCCTTGATATGCAGATTCGCGATATCGGACTGGCGGACACGAAGACCGTGCGCCGGCATCGGCCGGTAGTAGTCGCCGGGACCCTGGTGAACGTCGATGTCGTTGTTGTAGATCTTGACCGTATCCATTACGTCAAGACGCATCGACCCGATATACAGGCCGCGACCGCCTTCGTGGTTGGTGCCGCTGCGGATCGTATTGCCGCTGATCTCGCTGCCGCCCGTCAGAAAGGTCGTGACGATACCGTAGGCGTTCGACGTTCCGTAGTAGATGTTTCCGCTCGGGTACGTGTAGTAGTCGTTGCGGGCGTCGACCGTAATCGAGTTGTTCAGCACCTTGATCTTCAGGTAGTCGCCGTCCTCGCTGCGACCATACAGCACCATCGCCGCATGCGGGCACGTCTCGATGACGTTATTCTCGAAGATCAGGTGGAAGAAGTCGTCAATCGAGCCGTTGTAGTCGGTGTTGATCGTCGTACTCCGGCAGTTGTCGAAATGGATACACGCGCCGGTGTAGTAGTCCCGCCGGTAGTAGGCGGTCACGAGGCTGGCGAATCGGCAATTGCGGACCGTCACGTTGTAGATGTTCGTCCCGCCGCCGACCATTGCCTTGCCATCGATCCCCCGAATGACCACGTGCGTGCCATCCATGATGATCTCGTGTCCGTTCAACTGGACGCCCCGGCAGTCAAGAACGGCGGTATCCGACGGCTGGTGCAGAATATGGCCGCCGAGAATCCGAATGTTGCGGGGACGGTTGGACACCGGTCCGTTGACGGTCAGGCCCGTCGCGGGCGTACCGGCCGTCCCGAACACCACCGTGTCGGTGCCGAGATTCAGGACGACGTTATTAAGCGCCGTTGACGTGGACGACATCAGCGAAATACCGTTGCCCGTCGACGTCAGCTTCGTGCCCTGAATGTAAAGCGTGTCCACCACGCCCGGTGTCTGGTCGCTCGCGGAATAGGTGAACGGCAGCGACGTAATCGCTATCTGCCGGGCTTCGACGTTTGCGCCGAGCACACACGCCACCGCCAGCAGCGCAATTAGGGCAGTCCTACCTGGTCCGAGTATGAAGATCCATCGCATGTACAATGCCTCCTTGGGAAAGCGGACACCTCCGTTACGAGCCGCTCTCGGTAGTGGTATTCCGGTCAAGTCACGACACCCGTGAGGTCGGCCGTCCTATTGCGGCCGGGGTTCAAGACCATAACCTGTTATAGTCTCTAGTCGGCAGTTTTGCTCACTAATGCATCGTGTTTTGGTCGGGTATTTCTTGGATTGCATCCTCCAGTTGCCGTCAGTCGATGTATCCGTTTTCTCTCTATCTATCAGCAGGTGAGATGTGACCAGGCGATTCCCACCGTCCGGACCTGATGTCGCTCCCCGGGGAAGTAGTCGGAAGTCTGGGTACGGCCGGTAGGTACGTCAAACCCCATCCTTGCGGCAATATGAATAACCGTCACAATAAAAACCAGTTTGAAGTGGGTCAAAATTTCCGCATCATCAGCGTTGGCATTTCAATCCAGGTCTTCATTGAAAGCAAACATCGTACCACTGATTTGTCACAAATCATATTGCAGTACAACAAGTTAGGTGGCGTCACCCGGCTCTGAATGCGGAGTTTTGTGCGAATTCTATACCGACAACCCGAAAATGCATCTAATCTATTGTTATTCAACACGGTACACCCGGTCCATCCGGTATGCTGCCCTGTTTGTCCCTTGCGCAGCAAAAAGACCCCAAAAACCCGCCGGGACCTGAACCGGGACCGACTCGAATTGTCAAACATGGCCTGACTCGGTCGTTGTTTCCCCAACAGAACGGCAATTCACGGTTTTCGTGCAGCGCCGGTGTTGTCGGCTGCGAGGCCGCTCAAGACCTCCTGCCACCCCGGAAGCGCGATTCCACGCTCGCTGTAACCGCCGTCCTTTTTGATTGCACATTCGAGCGACATAACACACATTGGCCCAATTCAGGGAGACTCTATGCCTGGCATTTTCGGTTTTATCTGCAAGCGACACTATGACGCCGCTGCGAACCAGCGGTTGATCGACGCCATGATGGCGCGGTTGTCCCATAACGAAGATTACGAAGGCTCGGCCTGGGCTTCGGACTGGTGTGCAATCGGCACGATCGGTCTGCCCCGGGCCGGCGAGCGACGGTTGGTGGTTGATATATCCAACGGCGGCGCGGCGGCATTCTCGGGGTACATCTACGGGTGGAAGGATTCGACCGCCGAAAAAGCCGCCGAGACCTCCGACAAGGCGGGCCGACTCCTTGCGATATACCGGGCGGTCGGAGAAAAGTGCATCGAAAAAATCGACGGGTCCTTCAACGCGGTCGTCGTCGACATCGCAGGGAAACGAATCACCATCGGCAACGACCGCATGGGTCATCGCCAGATGTATTACTACGAAGATGACTCTTACTTCCTGTTTTCCGGTGAGCTCAAGGCGTTTTTGGCGTACGAGCAGTTCGATCGTGCCATCGACCAGCGTGCGATTGCCGACTATTTCAATTTCAGCTACTGTCTCGGAGACCGGACCTTCTTTGAGCGTGTCAAGCGCCTTCCCGGCAGCCACATCCTTACGCTCACGCCGACCGAAACCAGGTTCACGCGGTATTGGGATTTTCGATTCGGCGACGAATCGACCGCCTCCATCCCGGAATTGGTCGAAGAGGCCGATACGATATACCGGGGGGTGATTCGCAAGCAACTCGACGGCGCCACGGACGTCATCCTGCCGCTGTCGGGCGGCCTTGACTCCCGTTTCATTGCCTCGCATATCCTGAACCTCGGACTCCAGCCGCGCTGTTTTACGCACGGCGTGCCCGGGTGTATGGACTTGAAGATTGCGCGACAAATCGCACGCGTCCTGAAACTCGAACACACGTTCATCGATATCGATCCGCTCTGGTTCGTCGATAACCATGACCGGTTCGTGTACCTGACCGACGGGATGGTCAACGCGAATCCGTGCATGTTGCTGGGTATCGGGTCACGGTACGGCATGCCGGCGCGGACCACACACTTCGCCAACGGCATCTTCGGTGGCCCCACGAATTTTGGCGGCTCGTACTTCCGCGCCTACGATATTGTCGATCATATCAGTTACGAAGACCAGCTCAGAAACCTTCGCCGGTCGTTGTTCGGCGATCTGGCCACCGAACAATCCTACGAGAAATTCGCGCCGGCTTTCCGGCTGTTCGCACAGAAGCAGTACGGCGTCAGTCTCGAGGAAGAATTCTCGAAATTTACGGGAGTCTCCGACCGGTTCCATCACCAGAAAGACATTTTCTTCATTCGCAACCGCCTCACCCGCTTCATGAACCAGGTCGACTGCAACCGGTATCTCTGGCACGATCATTTCGCGCTCTACGATGATGCCCTCGTCGATTTCTACATCCGGCTCCCCGCCCGGATCAAGTGCTCGCGCAAGTTCTTCTCGGAGTACTTTAAGGCGAAGCTGCCCCATCTGGCCCGGATTACGTACCAGGGAACGGGCGTCAATCTGTACCAGACACCGTCGCCCCTGCGGACAAAACTCCGTCGCTGGAATACCGACCTCCGGTATTACGCGGGTCGCTTGTCTCAGGGGTTGATCAATTTCTACGACCTCAACACGTACTACCAATACGACCAGTGGTTCCGGATGCACCGGCCGATCCGCGATATGGTCACGTCGCTGCTGCTGGACAAACGAACGCTGGACCGCGGCTATGTGGACAGGAAGGGGCTCGAGGAACTGCTGTCATGGCAGTGGCGCGGCGGCAACAACTTCGGCGCGCTGTCGGCCATGTCGTCACTGGAGAGCTTTTTCAGACAGTTTGTGGACCGGTAGTCAGGCAACTGCGCTTTTGTATCGACGGTGAAACCAGGGGATACGGGGCCCGATCGATCCCGGCCCGACCATGCTCACCCGAGCGGTTCCCGCTTCTGCTGCGCCACCATCTCGACTTCGAGCTTGCGCTTTTTCAGCATGCGGCGAAGCGTCTTTTTTTCTTCGGCGCTGAAAAACGACGTAAACCAGAGAATAGCCGCATAGCACAGGCCTATAGCCGCCTTGATTGCCCCATCGAGATAGATTGACCCGGTGTCGATCAACAGCGTGATCAGGTACAGGCTGATAGCGGTGCCGAACAGCGTAATCACGCGCCGCCACTCCACCTGAATCGGAAAGAACCGGTTTGAGTAGTAGTGGGTCATCCAGACTTTGAACACGAAACACAGGACCGTTGCCCACGCCGCTCCCCATATGCCGAAGGGCGGTATGAGAGCGAAATTCAACGCAAGGTTGAGCGCGCCGTTTGAAACGTTCACGTAGGCCAGGTATTTCGTCTTCTTCTCCATCATGATGCCGATGTTGAAGTGGTAATGGAAGGAGAAGATGGTGTACGCGAGAACGATCACCGGCACGACCTTGTACGCCGGCCAGAACGGCTCAGTCGCCATGATCTTGATGATCTCTTTCGCCAGCACCGAGATCATCAGCCCCATGAACAATGCAGTGGTGACGAAGTAGGTGAAGATCCGGGCGTAAATCCGTTCGGAATCGGCGCGGCTGAATGTCTCGAACCGTCGCGGTGTCCACACCAGATTGAACGGCGCGGTGACGAACTGGTTCACGAGACCGCCTATCTTGTACCCGAGAGAATACAAACCGGCAGACCCTATGTTCACGTACTCCTTGATGAAGTACCGATCCGATGCGTGGACGATATAGGCGGAGATGTTCGATGGAATGAGCGGCAGGCCGAACTTCACCATCTCCCAGACCAGTTTGAAATCAACCGCGAGTCCCGTCCTGCCCAGTATCTGGACGCTCATGATGACGCCCACGATCACCTGCGCAAGCAGTGTCGCAACGAGTATCCCATACACGCCCCACTCGACAACGACCACGAAGTAGATATTGAGACCAAGCGTCAGCACCGTACTCAAAAGCCGGTAGAACAAAAACAGCTTGGACTCCATGCGCGTGCGGAAATACGCGTTGCCGATCGGGATGACCATACCGATCGCCAGCGTCAGCAGCGACACCGTGAAATACGACGCGTAATCCGTTGAGTCGAGAATCAGCCTGGCGAAAACGCCGGAAAACGGCACCAGCGCGAGGACCAGCAGAACAGCCAGCCCCCCGTAGCCCAAAAATCCCGAACTGATGACCTTGTTCCTGTTCGCCTGATCTTCGTAATCGAAATAGAAGCGGCTGACCGCGTTTTCGATACGCATACCGATAACCATGGCGATCAGGTTCGACGTCATGTAGATCAATTCGAGAACGCCGTAATCGGAGGGGGTCAGATACCGAGTGTAAATCGGTATCATGAGGAAGCTGACGAGCCGGTCCATGACGTTGGCCAGGCCGTAGATAGAGCCGTGGCGGGCGAGCAGCTTGACTTCGCCGCTGACTGAAGTGTTCATTGCTGTACGTGACTCCGCTCGTGCTGTTTATCGGCCGCGAATCAACTATTCAATACCCGCGAACCTCTTTCACCGGAAGCCGCCCACCGAACAGTCTTGTCTCTCCGCCCGGATGCAGAAAACTTGGCTCTGGTAGTGAAAATCCGCGTGGATCGCGACCGCCGCATGGCTGCTCGGCCAATCGTACGTCAAAACGCTTACTTGAGCAAGACCATTTTCGCGCGGTTTTCCGTCTGATCCGAGGAAAGTGAGGAGAAATAGACGCCCGTCGCAACCGATCTGCCGCTGTCATCCGTGCCGTCCCAGACGACCGAGTGCCGACCAGCCGCGCGCGTGTCGTCGACCAGTGTCCGCACCCGCTGCCCCATGATATTAAACACCGCAAGAGTAACATGACTGGTTCGCGGCAGGTAGTATTCGATTACCGTCGACGGGTTGAAGGGATTGGGATAGTTCTGGAACAGCGTGAAGTCGACCGGGAGGACTTCGCCGGTCCCCGTGCCCAGATCGACCTTTGCCTCGGCCGAATCGATCACGGACAGGCCCGGGCTGTTGCCTGCTTCGTCGTACGCTCGAATGCCGACGTAATACGTCGTCCCGGGTATCAGACCCGAGATTGTCAACTCTTCTTCCGAGCCGGCCGGGGCGGGGGCAGGCGACGGTAGTACGCGCGTGGCCTGAGTCCAGTTTTGTTCGGACAACTCGCCGGCTCTATAACGGATGTCGTAGTAATCGGCTTGCCCCAAAGCGCCGTCATCGCCGGGAGCCGTCCAGTCCAGATCGATCTGTCCTTCGACGGATCCGGTCGACGCATCGAGATCGTCAATCCAGCCCGGCGCTGTAGTATCGACCGCTCCGGACCCGCCGAGCAGGATTTTCGAAAAATACACGGAGTACGGGTCATTGCCGGTCGTCCAGAAGACGGGAATGTAGTTGCCGCCGTCCGGTACCTGAAACGTCGTATTCGGACACACGTTGTACTGGCCGTTCAGCCCGGCCGAGACCAGCTGCGGCGACGACCAGCTCTGGGACGCCTGCGACCACTTCATGTAGTAGATCATTGATGACGATGCATCGGCATTAGACTTCTTCGAGTAGAACAGATACAGGTCGTTGCCCCGGACCGTGGAATGGGGACCCCACTCCATGCCGTCGGTGTACGCGGAATTCTCGAGCGTCTGATAGTTCCACGTACCGTTACCGTTGTTGTAGTGCTTCCACAGATGGTGCATGGTGTTGTTGTTGCCGAACACCAGATGCATGGTCGTATCGTTGATGACGTTGTGCGTGAAGGCCCGTTCGTAACCCATGTTGGCGGCGTAGATGGAATGGTCGGGCCTCGCCTCAAATGAACTGCCGTTCCAGAGGTAATATTCGTACCCCTTGCTGCTTTCCAGATGCAAAATGACCAGGCACGCGCGGCCGTCGAGAAAAGGCATCGACCCGATTCGCACGTTCGACGTGCCGGTCGCGTAGGCGATGCCGGTCGTCCAACTCGCCCCGTCATTATCTGAATACTGGTACCGGACATTCTCGGATGCGTTCTCACCGTCGCGCGTAAATACCCAGATACGACCGTTCCCGTCCACCATCACGTTCGATCTGTGCGCCCCTGTCGTACCGCTGAGTTCCACCAGCGGCCCGCGGTCGGACTCGCTTTGCGCCGGCGCATCGAACTTCCGGAAATCGACTCCCGGAAACGTGTAATAGAGCTCCCCGGCATATCCGAACAGGGACAGGTGAAAGTCCATGTAGCCGTTCGCGCCGATCTGGATAGTCGACGTGCTCCAATTGGCCCCCGCATCGGTGCTGTAGGTCATCGATGACGCGCTGGAGCCGGAACTTGCATATCCGAGCCAGATGTTGTTGGGATTGCTCGGAGAGACATACGCCTTCCAGCGCGGAATCCCCAGGGTCGAGTTGCGCGAGCCCGAGGCCGCGATTTCAATCGGAGGCGTAATGGTCTGGGCCGGAATCTGCCCGGCCGACCCGAGCAGAGCAGTCGCAAGTATCGTCAGCACCCGAATTCGGGCTTTGGAACGTGCCATATATCGTATCCCTTCGTCGGTCCAGTCACAGTCATAGAGGATCACAATTGTCTTAGCAAGCTAATTGTCCTGCTTACTCTTGATATCGGCACGGGATTGACTGTTTCTGAATGTTTTCTGGAAACAGTCTACAGGGCACCGCTGCCCATAACCTCTTGATATACAATTCATTAAACACGAGGGCCATGACCGGCCTATTCGCAGGCGGACGGCAGTGGTCCGCTTACGAAAAGGTAATTGGCGAGATAAATAAGGTCACTCAAATCCACATGACCATTATCATCTCCATCGATGTTCGCTTCGGCCCGGCAGGGAGGAACCGGTCCGCCGAGAAAGAGGTGGTTGGCAAGAAAGACCATGTCGGAAAGGTCGACATATTGTGAGGCATCGTAGTCCACGTTACCGGCCGTCCCCTCGCAGCAACTCCCCACCGACACCTGCACCGGGGCCGTCCAGGCGCTGGAATCCGCCACGCCGACAGCGCGGGCCCGGACTCGCCAGAAATAGCTCCTGCCGTTTTCAAGCTGACTGAACACCACGGACGCCGTCGAACCGCTCTTCTGGCCGATCTTGAGAGCCGGCTGACTGAAGGCACTGGTGGTATCCAACGCAAACTGGTATTCGACCGTGTAGTATGAACTCACCTGGTTTGCGGTGGCGGTCAATCGCATCAGGGTCGTGTCCACTGCGCTCCCTACAACTCCGGGAACGCGGATTCCGGCGGCAAAACCCGATGGAGAGTTGGAGACCCCCGACTGGTTTCCCGCATCATCAAAAGCGCGAATGGCGGCGTAATAGGTGCCACCGGCCGTCAGGCCGCTAATCGTCAGGCTCTGCGTTTGCCCTGCAGCAAGCGGCGCCGGAGGATTTGGATAGGTCACTGCGGAGTTCCAATTAGCCGCCGTTATCGGCTGCGCGCCGTATTTGATAACGTACTGCGATGCCTTCCCGGTCATGCCGTCGTCTCCCGGAGCAGTCCATTGCAGTCGATACATGCCATGGGTGCTTCCCGGCGCGGCTGTCAGGTTTGAAACGGTTGTGGGCGGGGTTACATCGTGTGCGGCGCTGTCGAGCACAATCTTTGCGAAGTAGATGTCGTGGTCCGAGACTCCGGAATGCCAGAAAACCGGGATATACGGCGAACTCGAGGGCACCCGGAAGGACGTGTTGGGGTCAAAATTGTACGCGTTCGACAACCCCCCGGAAATCTGCACCGGAGCCGTCCAGCTGTGCGTATTCTGAGACCACTTTTTGTAGAAAATCTGCGACGAGGCGTCGGACGACGACGTCTTCTTCGAATAAAACAAATAGAGATCGTTTCCGCGAACCGTACTCGCCGGAGACCAGTCCATATCGGAGGTGTACGGGGAGGTCTCGATCACCTCACGATTCCATTCGCCCGATCCGTTGTTGTAGTTCTTCCACACGTGGTGCAGGTCGTTGCCGTTGCTGAAGAACACATGCATGACTGTATCCGCGACCACGTTGTGACTGAACGATCGGCTGTACCCGACATCCTGCGCGTGAATCGAGTGGTCCGGGCGAGCCTCGAACTGACTGCCGTTCCACAAAAAGTACTCGTAGCCCCGAGGATTATCGAGATGCAACACCACCAGCGCAGGACGACCACCCACATACGGCATCGAACCGATCCGTACATTGGGAGACCCGGTCGCGGCGGCCACACCGCGGGTCCACGAAGACCCATTGTTGTCGGAATATTGGAAGCGGACATTCTCCGACGAGTTGTCACCGTCCCGCGTGAATATCCAGATTCTCCCGTTTCCGTCCACCATGATGTTGGAGCGAAATGACGGCGCCGTCCCCACCAGCTCCACCAGCGGACCGCGATCCTCTTCGCCCTGGGCGGGGCTGCTGAACTTCCGGAAATCTACTCCCGGAAAAGTGAAATACAACTCCCCGTTGTAGCCGAACAACGAGAGGTGAAAGTCCATGTACCCGTTGTTGCTTATCTGTATCGGCTCGGTGCTCCAGCTCTGACCGGCGTCGAGCGTATAGGAGAGTTCGCTGCCGCTCGATGACTGGCTGGCATAACTGATCCAGAAAACGTTGGGGTTGGATTCATGCATGTATCCCTTCCACCGGGGAATGCCGAGCGTGGGGCGGTTCGCCCCCGACGATGCGACATAAACTGGCAGGGTGACCTCTTCGGCCCCGGCATGACCGCCGGTACCGAGTACACAGGCGATGCCGACAATTGTGAGAACCCGCAGGTGAAGTGCGATCCGACGTATGATACGATGCGTCACAGTACCTTCCCGTGTATGCCCGAAACCGTACGACCATCTGGCTCCCCCCGCCGGGCCGAGATTCGGAAACTTCAGTTTCCCGAATGCAACACGACCAGTCGTGGCACGGTTCCGGAACGATTACGCTTGACGGTCGTTAAACGTGTTTCCTATGGCGCATCCGGTCTTGTAGGTTCACGTGAGGTACGGGTGAAGGCTACTTCCTCCCAGTTTAATTCAAAAAGCCCGAAAAATCAAGCTTTTTCAGGCTTATCGCCGATAGTTGTTTCCGGAGCCTTTACGCCATTGACATCGGCCTCGATTCTGCCGATTCTTGGAGTGCGACGATCCAGATTTGTCGAATCCCGGTACCACCGGCAAACACCAAACTGATAAGGAACCGTACGAATGCCCGGATTGACCGAATTCATAAAGTACAACCCGCTGGTCGTTGCGTTGTACGATTCGATTCTCGACGGTAAGTGCGGATCGGTCGACGGTTACGTGTTTGTGGCGACAACCGGTCGGAGCGGCTCCCAGAGCCTCAGCAAGATCTTCCAGGCAGCCGATGATGCCGTGTGTTTCCACGAGCCCTATCCGATCATGGCCTCCGACTACCCCAACCGGGATACCAAAGACGCCTACTTTCGGCACCTGTTCCATACCCGCAAACGGATCAATATCAAACGCTCAGCCGCGGGCCACCGCTACTATGTCGAGACGAATCACCAGTTCATCAAAAACTTCGCCGAGCTGGCTGTCGAGGAATTCGGAGAGAAACTTCGCGTGCTGCATATCGCCCGAGATCCCCTGAAAGTGGCGGCATCGTTTTTCGCGATCAACTCCATTCCTGGCAAGACACGCACCGGTCGCGATTATCTTCTGTATCCCGATCAGAAGGACAATCAGATTCAGATCAGCGATCTGCTGCTTGGCGACCCCCAGTTCGAAGATGATCTGTACAAGTGTCTCTGGTACTGGTACGAGATCGAGACTCGGGTCAAGACGGCCCGCACACGACATCCGCAGGTTCGCTGGCACTCCATGAAGACCGAACAGCTCAACGACAAAGAGGCCCTGGTGGCCATGTTTGAAGGCCTCGGCGTTGTTTACGACCAGGGGAGGCTCGATGCCCTCGTCGGGTCACGGGTTAACACAAAGACCGAGTTGAAGAAAAAGACCGTCGACATGGCGGAAGTCGAGGACAAGAACGACCGCCTCGTCAGCAAGATGGAAGAGCGCTACGGGAAGGATTTCTGGAAGTAGCGAGCAGGTTCCCCTGCCGGACTGTCGGCCCGCTACGAGCGGGCCGTTTTCATTTCTGCAAGAACGGGGGAGAGGACACGCCGTATCTCCGCTCTGAGTCCTGCCGGCCCCACAATCAGCCCCGGCAGCAACGTCGACGGGTTATTGAACGTCGGCGCGGCGCCGTCGGGAGTCTCCGCAAAACCTCCGGCGGCCAGCACGAGGGCGACGCCTGCGGCGACGTCCCACTCGTTTTTCGGCGCCAGTGTCCAGGTGGTGTCGCAACGGCCGGCGGCTACCAGTCCGAGTTTGTAGGCGACCGAGCCGGTGGGCCGAACTTCGAACGGTGCGTCGGCAAACCGCTCCCACTCACCGCGCTTGATTTCACTCCGGCTTGCCAGGACGACCGCCCCATCGAGCGTCACCCGCTGTGACGGTTGTGCCGGCAGACCGTTGTACGTCACCCCGGTTTCAAGAGAGCCGACAATCGTCTCGCGCGTGGCCGGGTTGCAGATACCGCCCGCCACCGCCCGACCGTTTTCGACCAGTCCGATCGACACACACCACTCCGGAATCCCCTTCACGAATTCGCGCGTACCGTCGAGCGGATCGACAATCCAAACCCGGGCGTGCGTCAGGCGGTCGGGATTATCCCGTGTCTCCTCCGACAGCCAGCCCTCGCCGTCGCGATGCAGCAGCTCCTTCAGCGCATTGTTGACGGCACGATCCGCTTCGGTGACCGGATCTCCGCCTCCCTTGTCGTCCGCATGGATCGTTCCCGGGGTGAATCGTTCGAAAATCGCGACAGCGGCGTCCAACGCCTGCTGTATACGGTGCATGATGTCGCTGCGATCGGCCATGTCGTCTCCTGCGGTGGCGTGATTCCACGGTCTACTGTACGTCGTGCGGTTTGACCCCAATATAGCCTTCGCGTTCGAGGTGCATGAGAATCTCCCAGACGGCCTCTTCAGGGGCCAGCTCGGTGGTGTCGAGCCGAAGCTCGGCATCGTCCGGTACTTCGTACGGATCGGAGATTCCCGTAAACTCCTTAATCAGGCCGGCCCGCGCCTTCTCGTAGAGACCCTTTCGGTCACGTTGCTCGCACGTCTCCAGCGGTGTGGCTACATGGACGAGTATGAAGCCGCCCCCGGGTTGCACCATCCGGCGCACTTCCTTGCGAACGGCGTTGTACGGCGCGATCGGCGCGCAGATGGCGATGCCGCCGTTCTTGGTGATCTCGGACGCCACGAAGCCGATACGGCGAATGTTGATGTCCCGATGTTCCTTCGAGAATCCCAACTCGGACGACAGGTGTTTACGAACGATATCACCGTCGAGCAGCGTCACCGGCCGTCCGCCCAGTTGCAGCAGCTTCACCAAAAGGACGTTTGCGATCGTTGACTTGCCGGCGCCGGAAAGCCCCGTGAAAAACACCGTGAATCCCTGTTCGTAGCGGGGGCGGTGGGCCTGGCGAAGGTGCGCGGCAATCTCCGGATAGGTGAACCACTCCGGAATATCCCGACCGTGATCCAGACGTTCCTGCAGGTCCGCCTCAGACATGGCCAATACCCGGGTGTCTTTCGGGACGTCTTTCCGGCCGCGATACTCGTCGAGATCCTCAACATACTGCAGCGTCTCATACGGAATCATGGTCACCCCGAGCCGGTCCAGATTTTTCTCCCACAACTCGGCATACGCCGAATCCTTGTACGCCTGTTTGGTTCCGGGAGGATTGGTGAGAGACGAATCACCGATGAAGTGGGTGCAGCCGTAGTTCTTGTTGATGATGCCGTGCCACAGCGCTTCTCGCGGCCCGGCAAAGCGCGGATACAACGGCAGAAGCGACATGCGGATTGTCTGCTGAGGGTAGAACTTCTCCATCTCGCGATAACAGCGAATCCGCGTGAAATAGTCTTTGTTCTCGGGACGGGCCGAATCCACGATCGGCTGCAAAAGCAGGTTAGCCTTGGCCTCAAGCGATGCGCGGTACGTGAATTCCCGCTCCGCCCGGTGCATGAAACGGTTGCTCTGATAGGCTACCATCCGTCGCCAACCGAGCCGCGCGAATTCCTCGCGAAGAACCAGCGGCGTATGACGGAGCGATGGAAAATCGTAATGTACCGGCGCCTGCAGCGCCTCGATCCGTCCTCCGAGAAACACCGGGTTCATCGACCCGGTGAATCGCGCCACCCCGGCGTGTTCCTTCGAAGCCGTTCCATACACCTTCTTTGCATCCGACTCCCGGTCCGGCTGCCACACGTCCTCGACATGCAGGGCGGCCAGCATGACTCCCTCCGCGTCACGCAAGGAGATTGATGTCCCCGGGGTCACCTTCTCTCCGAAAACCGGGGTGACATCGAGTACCACGGGCACGGGCCACAGCGTGCCGTCGGCGAGCGCCATCGACGAACAGACGGCGTCATAATCTTTTCGAACCAGAAATCCCCGCAACGGCGAATAGGCGCCGCTGATCAGCAGTTCGAGATCGGCCGCCTGATGCGGCTGCAAATCCCACGAAAGCCAGTCCCGGGACTGTGCCTTGAGCTCGGCAGCCCGGGTATCATCTACTATCAGATCGACCAGCTCATCACCGTGAGGAGCTATGAGGTGGCTCAGTACACGAGTTTTCACGTGATCACCTGTATTCAAAAGTATTGTGTTTCAGTCAGGATTGCCTCGGTTGCCGGTTGCGGCCTCGTCGTCTCATCGGACCCTCACCGCTCGCTGATTGATGGCGCCTGCTTCCCGGCATCGGCCGACTCGTCAACCACTGCGGCCGACATGTCCACCCCTTTGCCCATCATCGTCCGCACCAGTTCGGACAGAAAGCCCCATCCCAGCCCGAGATGAATGGTTGGATATATCACCAGCAGGTCGGCAAGCAGGTGAGAACCGTGACGCCCCGCGATCGTAGCCGAGGACAAGAAAATCATGAACGCATAAAGTCCATACAGTCCCAAAAGGATCCATCCGACATGGGGCAGGAGAAGCGACAGGAACAGCAGACCGAACAGACCGGCCGTGAACAGCGCCGGAATAAGCGTGCCCGGGGCCAGCGTGGCCGGGTGTTTACGCGCCAGTCGAAAGCGCCCTGTCCCATAGCGCTTCATCTGGGTGAACAGGCGGCCGACACTCTCGCGCGGGTAATAGTAGACCGCCACTTTCAGCGAGGTAAAGGCACTGCGGCCGCTGAGGTGGACGCGATAGTTGAATTCGACGTCTTCGCAGGCGTCGAATCGCTCATCGAAATATCCCACGTCGTTGAATACGTCGCGGTGGTAAGTCGCGCCCGACGACGTCGGATTGACGTAGGCGTCCCGCGACGTATAGATTGTCGAGTCCAGCCCGTGGCCGATCGTGGACCGTCGGGCCAGCGCGACCGCCGTCTGGAATTCGGTATTTTCCAGCGTTTCAAGAAACTGGGGTCGAGACAGCACTTGAACGTCTTTTTCCGCCATCAACCGGGCGGTGTTGCGCAGAAGGTGCCGGTTGTCGATATACGTGTGGCCGTCAACGAACGTTATGATCTCCCCGCGAGCCGCCCGTGAGCCGACATTGCGCGCCGCCGAGGACAGTCGCCGGGGGTTATGCAGCAGCCTGACGCGGGAATCTTCTTTGGCGATTGCCGTCACGATTTCCACCGTCCGATCGTCGGATTCCCCGTCGACGACCAGCACTTCCATCCGGTCGGCCGGGTAGTCCTGCTCCAGCAGGTAGCGTATGGTCCGGGCGATAAACCGCTCTTCGTTGCGAATCGGTATGACGACCGAGATAATCGGAAGCGTTTCGGACATGCAACTCCTCTGTAGATGTATTCCGGGTGTCGGACGACTCTGCCCAAGAGTACGGTTCTTTCAAACGTTGTCAACCCAAAAGCGTCCCCGGACCGCCTCACCGAAGCGAAATAGACGCGTCGGCGTTCTTCTTCGGACCGCACGTCAGCGAATCCGGCAGGTCGACCGAGGAGGCCGTCGTTGCTGGTGGCTCCGTGCTTCCCGTTGGCGGGTCCTGTTTGGACGCCGGGAACAGAGATGTAACGGCGAGTATTATGCAGGCCAGTATGACAAGTAGACGAGACATAACTGCAACTACCCCTTGGAGGCAATCGGCAACTTCTTGTTGAGATAAGTGCCCCGTAAGAATGTGACTTTAATGCGCAACCGACTGGATGGTTGTTAACCCGATCGATCGGGTGCCCGCCGACTCGATCGGGCAAATAATATAGGCCGGGGCGGCAAAATCCGGTTCGGTTTTTTTCCATTCCGGCGAAAAAGTGTGCTATACTGGTCCCGACGATTCCTCCGGCAGGTCGGGCCGCCGGGCTACACAAGGGGTTTTCCAATGGACGACAAACTCGTCAAAGACGTTATGGTTCCGCTAGATGCGTGTGCGGTTGTGTCCGAGGACGCGAGCTTCGCGGAGATCTTCCGTGCCCTCGACCGGGCTCAGAAAAACCTGCCGCCCGGCCGCCATCCGTACCAGACAGTGCTTGTCACGGACCGCCGGCGACGGGTCGTTGGAAAGATCGGGCAGCTCGCGATGCTCCGCGCGCTCGAACCGAAATACACGATGCTCGCCGGGCTCGACGCCGTGCCCGGCGCCGGAGTCAACGAACAATTTCTGTTGTCGATTATGGATCACTACGAGTTTTTCCAGGACCGGCTCTCCGACCTGTGTCGGGCCGCGCTCAACATTCCCGCGAAAAGTATCATGCATCCCGTCTCTGAAAACATCGACGAGAACATGTCGCTTAACGAAGCCATCCACAAACTCATCACGTGGGAGGCGCTCTCCGTCCCCGTGAATCGCGAGGGGGATATCGTCGGGCTTCTCCGTCTGCCCGACTTGTTTGCCGAGCTGTCCAGGACCGTGCTGGTGATAGCCGGGCACGCCGACGCGGGGGCCGGAGACTGATATGGCACGAGTGCTGTTAGTCGATCAGGACACGCCCGACCGTACGCGCATCGCGTCGGCGCTGACCGAGCGCGGCCTTGCGGTCGTCGACACCGATCGAGGCGAAGATGCCCTCCGAATCGTCCGCGCCTCGAGTGACATCGACGTCGTCGTTCTGGACCGGAATCTCCCCGGCATGAGCGGTGAGCAGTTGCTCAAAGAGATCAAGTCTTTCCGTCCCGCCGTGCATGTCGTCATGCTGACCGCCCACGGCAGCTATCGCTCCGCGGTGGAGAGCGGACGTCTCGATGCATTCTCCTATCTCGAGAAACCCTGCAGTATCGATGATCTGGTCTCCGTAATCGGTGAAGCGCGCGCAGATCAGGCGAACGCCATGGCGCGCCACGAAATCCCGCACCGCTTTTCCGGATCGGTGATGCGCTGGCTGGTCGGATCCAACGGTTCCCGGCCGGGGGTCGTCATGCTCGGCATGGTCCTGCTTGCGCTGCTGGTATTTATGCCGCCGCCGGACCGTCTGCTCGTCCTGCTGTCGGCGCCCAAGTCAGACAACATCAGCGATCTGAATCTCGGCTATGCGGGGTATCGCAAGATGGCCCACGGCGAGACGATCGCCTCCTACTACAGCCGCCTGCACGGTTTCGCTCAGTCAGAGACCGGACACAACGGCCTCCCCCGGACTGTTTCGCTGCCGGCTGAGGACGTCGCGTTCAAGGCGCAGGTCATGCTCGCGACACTGGTGGTTGCCGCCCTGTTCTGGGCCACGGGCGCTGTCCCGGTGGGCGTGACCGCCCTGCTCGTGGGTGTGCTGATGTACTTCCTCGGGGTAATGAAACCCGACGCCATCGCGCAGGCGTACGCCAAGGACGCGGTGATTTTTATATTCGGCGTGCTCGCCATCGCGGCGGCGATCGGCAAATCCGGTCTCGATCGCCGAATCGGCCTGCTGTTGCTCGGCCCGGCATCGAACCTGCCCCGTCTCCTGTTCATTTTCTTGCCGTTGCTGGCGATCGGCTGTTCGTTCATCTCCGAGCACGCGTTTGTCGCGTTTCTCATGCCGCTGTTTATGATGATCTACGTCAGCTCGGTGACGGCAGTTGGTATGCGCCGGGACCGGGCCCTTGCCGTGATGTTTGTCCTCTCAATTTGCTTTGCCGCTAACATCGGTGGCCCGGGTTCCCCCGCGGCCGGCGGACGAAATGCCATCATGCTCGGGATTCTCGGCGATTATGGCGCGGCGCCCACGTTCGGGCATTGGGTCCTCTACGGCCTGCCGTTCGTACCCGTGGCCGCTCTGGTAGTGGCCGGCTACTTCTACTTCGTGTTCCGGCGTCGCATCGCAGTCCGGACGCTGAATGTCGGCGCCATTGTCCGTCACGCAAGCGAACGAATCGGCCCCATGCACCGCGATGAATACGTCGTCGCCGGCAGTCTGGTCATGCTGGTGGTCTTGTGGATTACGCTCAGCGACCGCTTCGGTATGGGCGGACCGGCAATCTTGTGCCTGGTGGCGCTGAACGTATTGCGCGTGATCCGCTGGCGTGACATGGCCGGAATTCCGTGGGACGTGGTTGCCCTCTATGCGAGCGCGTGCGCCCTGGGCAAAGGACTGGCCGACACCGGCGCCGCGCTTTACGTGGCCGATGCGTTCGTGGCGCTGCTGCCCGAGGCGCTTCGCACCGGCGAGGGCCTCGCCGTGGCCACCAGCCTCTTTACGGGAATCACCACGCAGTTCATGTCCGATGGTGCGACGGTATCGGCAATCGGTCCCATCACCGTTCCCATGGCGCTGATTTCAGGTACGCCGCCGTGGATGGTCGGCTTTGCGACGGCATTTGCCTCCTCGTTTGCCCATATGCTGATCATCGGTACGCCGAATAACGCCATCGCCTATGCGCTCGCCCGCGACCCGCTCACCGGCGAACAACTCGTGACCCTGGGCGATTTCTTCAAGCACGGGTTCTTCGTGCTGATCCTTTCGTTTGTCGTCCTCTGGGGCTGGGCGTTTTTCGGGTACTGGCGATGGATCGGGTTCTAAAGAGGTGTTGACCCTCATCAGGTGAAAAAGAAACGTGGCCGGATAGAGGAGGGAGAACCGGCCACGTTACTCGCGACACGCCCGCCGCACCGGCGGGTGTGGTGACAGCTAAGCACGAGATAGGGGGACTACTTCAGCATGACCATCTTTCGGGATTCGTGAAAATCGCCCGCCGCGATGCGATAGAAATATATCCCTGAGGCAACGTCCGTGTTGCCGTTGTCCCGTCCATCCCACTCGACCGAGTGGTATCCCGGTGCCTTCATCTGATCGACCAGCGTGCGTACCAGCTGTCCTTGCACGTTGAAGACGTCGATCCGCACGTTCGAACGCTGTGGCACGGCGTAGTCGATCTGCGTGGTCGGATTAAACGGGTTGGGATAATTCTGGGCCAGCGCAAAATGCGTCGGCAGCGACGTGTTGCCCTCGTCATCGATGTCGGTCGAGAATTCGAAGTACGCCTCGGCCGACGACACGTTCGACAATGCCGACGGATTACTGGCGTCGTCGTACGTTATGATCCCGATATAGTACAGGGTACCGGGGGTCAGCCCCGAAATGACCGCGGACTCAGCCGCGCCGGCTCCGGCCGGTTCGGGAGCTGAGGTGAACATGGTCGCGGAGTTCCAGGTGGCCGGCGTGATCGAGTCGGTGTCGTACCGGATGTCATACGCCGCAGCTATCCCGTCGCTGCCGTCGTCGCCCGGCGCCGTCCAGTGGATCACCACCTGCCCCGACGATGTGCCGGTGCTGGCCTGCAAGTCGGTTACGGCCGACGGCGGAACCTCGTCCGGAGCGGTCGTGAAACTGGCGACGTTGGACAGGGCCGACCAGTTGTCGGCTTCGTCCGCCGCCTTGATCGCGAAATAGTACGTGGTCGACCATTCCAGGCCCGTAACGGTGACAGATTCGGAGCTGCCCGCAGCCTGCGGCGCCGGTTCGCCCGTTACCTGTGTAGCCGCGTTCCAATTGCCCTCGTTGATGGGCGACGTCGAGTAACGAATGTCATACACTGCCGCGGTTCCCGTGGATCCGTCATCGCCCGGCGCAGTCCAGGTCAGCGTGACGCTCGCGTCACCTGCAGCCTGCACCGATCCAGCGATCGACGCGCTCACCACCAGCGCGAAAAGAATCGTCCACAGAGTGGTCATCCCGTGTTTGTGCGTGCTCATTGAGGTCATTCCATCTTCCTTTCCATACTTCTCCATACTTCCGAGTGCGTCCGCAGCAGCTAGTACAAATTGCGGGCCGAATGTTCCACTTTTCACAAGACGCTGTTTCACAGCACGTTTCGTGAAACACCGGTATGGGGAAACCCCGACAGTTCAGCCGTTTTGTGTTCAACGAGCGATCAAATGCTCAAACACGATACAGCGCAGGCGTTCAGCCGGAGGTCAGTTGGGAAGGACCGGACCCGGTCTATCTGGAACGATGCGTTCCAGATTTCCGTCCGGAGCCGTTCCACCAGGGTGGGTGTGCTCAATGAAGGCAACAGACATGGAATAACGAGAACAATCCAGGCGGCAGTCGCGCAGTAAGTGACGACCGTGATTGTCACCTCGCACTGCGTATGCGGCGAGGGGTGTCGCGGTACCAGTCATGAGTGATCCACGCTGCCGCCATGATGACAAGCAGCGGAATAATCGGCGCATGGAAACGACCACCGCCGAAAAACACGAAATGAACAGCCGCCCAGTAGACGATTATTGCGCCGATACTCGCAAGCAGCCGATAGTCGCGACGGCGGATACTGAGCCACATCCCCCGTGCGGCGGCCGCCAGAAGCAGCATATACAGGCCCTGTGCAGCCACAGCGCCGGCAAGGGCGATATCACGCCGGTCGCGTGACGCCGAAAGCAACTCATACTGCAATGGCTCCGGATCAAACGCAAACAACCAGACTACTTTGAGAAGTCCACGAACGACAAAAGCTCCCGGATCATCCAGCACGTTCCGGACGCCGAGACGGTACCCGAGCCGGTCCAGCTCCGCTTCGCGAGCGGGATCGTCGAGCGGAAACAACGACGGATCGGGCGCCTGGTATCCGAAAGAGGCGTCCGCGTGATTACCGATATAGAAGTTCACGCCGCCGCTGGTTGCGATCGTCGGTGATCCCACCTGTCGCGCATTGCGAATCATCCACGGTGTCGTCGTCGCGACCATGAAAAGCACGGCGATAATCAATCTGGTCGCCGTGGGCACGGCGCGACGGTGCGTGGCCCACCAGTAACCGACCAGCGCAACCGGAACAAGAAGCGTTATGGGGCGGGTGAGCGCGGCTAGGCCGAGCAACACTCCTGCCGCCGTCGTCGCCGCGAACGACCGGCGCGTGGCGAATACCAGCGCCGCGAGCAAAAGAAGCGTATACAACACCTCGCTCATCAGCATGTTGGTCCACAACCAGTGCGACGGCAACAACGCCAGCATGATCACTGTCACTCTCGCTGCCTTCACCGAGATCAACGCCTCGGCGAGCCGATAGCCCAATATACAGGTCACCAGACTCAGCAGGAGGTTGGCTACTGCGCCGACGATGGGAGACGGGCCGAATATGCCGTAGATCGCTGCAAGGAACGCGGGATACCCGATTGGGCGGTAAGCGGTCGGAATCGAGCCGACACAATAACAGCCGGTTTGATTCAGCGTCCTCGCGAGTCGATCGTATTCCGCGGCGTCGCTGGCAATCGGAATATCGACCACCAGCAGGTAGGCCACCCGTATGACCAACGCCACCAGCAGCCATCGCAGAAGAAACCGGTCAACCGGCGGACGCATCACCACTCGCTGTGAACGTCGCCGCCAATAGTCGATTGCCGGCGACGCGAGCAGCGCAAGGCCGGGCACGAGCAAAGCTATCAGGATAACCCTCACCTGCAGCAGTGTGTACGAGTGGACCGAACCATCAGGTCCCGGCGGGAGCCACGGGGCAATAAGACCGTCGAAGACGACTAGAGCCGTCAGTCCCACGACAGCGAGGACGAAACCGGCGATAGTTCGAACAGCCCCTCTCACGAGGTATCACTCCGGCGGAATCGATGCGGTATCAGGGTCAGGCTGTCTGCGAAAGATGCGATACGAGGACTCGCCGGTCGAGAATGAACGCACTTCGCGATAGTGCGCGACAAATTCCTCCCGATCGAGAAACGGGCTTGTCGGACTGGGATCGGCAGCGACAACCCAGGCCGGCCGGTAGTCGAGAACGAATTGAAGGTAAGTGCCGGCGCGGTTGTACGGAACCGCCTCCGGCGAAATCAACCCGTCGCGGTCAAGAATCGTGCGCTGAGAATAGTAACCGATATAGCCGATATCTTCCGCCGCGACCACTTCTTCCGGCTTCGCTTCGGCATAAAGGAAATACCCGACCTGCCGGTGCATCGACTCGAGCGACTTCTGGTACTCTCGGTAATACATCGCGGGCCGATACGCCCCGGCGCACAGCAAAATCAAAATCAGGATCGCGAGCGCGACCCGCACGCCTGATGCATGTTGAACGTTGGCCGGTAGCCGATTCCACAGCGGGACCAGCGCGGCCGCCGCAAACAACAGATACACCGGATAGATCGGCACCACATACCAGAAAAACAGCCTGCTGCCGCTGAACAGATAAAACGCAAACATCGCCGCCAGCCACAGCAGCTCGAGCCGACCGAACCGTTGGCTCCGATACAGCCAGACCGCCCCACCCACTGCCGCCGCCAGAAGAACCCAGCCAAACGGTGAATGCAGGGCGAGCAGGTATTCCAGCGATTGAAAAAACGGCATTGTGCCGAAGTGGCTGTATAATGCAATCTTTGCAGAAATGGTATGGGGGAGGGGACTGCCGAAATAGACCCACGCAAAAACAACCCACGGACCGACCAGCGATACCGCCACCAGACCGTAATGCCACCAGCGTCGGGGAAACCGTCGCCACATCGCGATTCCGACCAGCAGCAGCACGAGCGCTCCCTCCGGACGTGTCAGTGTCGCCAGCGTCGCCATGCCCACGGCGTAGTAGTCGTAGACGCGGTACCGGAAGTACAACGCCGACGTCACCAGCAGCGTGAATACGGCCGTCTCCATGCCCGATGTCTCTCCCGGAAGCGAACGCGGCCAAAGAAGGTAGCACAGCACGGGCACAAGTGCGAGCAGCCGGAACCGGAGAGCAACGGCAAATCGATAGACCACGACCGCCGTCGCCGCCGAGGCGGCGATCGAAACAACGAGCGCCGCGGCCGGCAGAGGAAATCGAAAGAACGCCGCAAGCGCCATCAAGAGCGTGAACAATGGGGTGGTGGTTCCGAAAACGCGTTGACCCTCGTTGTACACGAAACCGAGCCCGCGCGCGATATTGTCCGCAAAGCGAAACGTGATGTACGCGTCGTCGGCAGTGAAGCCCGTATACAGGGCGAATCCCAGTCGCGCCACGACCGCAGCGAGTATCACCAGCGCCGTTTCTCGGGTATAGCGGGTCATCGCCCTCACCCCCTGTCTTCCTGGTAGACGCAGATGTCAAAGCGTCGGGAACGGTCGTTGTACACGGCGGTGATGACGTTCGGGCGGCAGCAGACCCGGCAGTCTTCGACGAACGACAATCTGTCCCCCGTATGAGCTTCGATCCATGATTCGTTCGACTCGCCACAACAGGCGCAACGCCACGATTGATACATGAGTGGAATATGCCAGGCAGGATCAATGATGTCAACGAAAGGCGGACGGGCCCGTATCTGCGTCAGGAACCGCGGACCGGCTGCTTCGTCCGCTGAGCGTACGGAACATGCAGCCCTCGAGCTTTCTCCGCCATGTACTTGCGCGTTACCATCACGACCGCCCCGGACAGGCCAACCAGCGCGATCAGGTTCGGCACCGCCATCAATCCGTTGGCGGTATCGGCATACGACCAGACAGCCTCCAGGTCCAGCCAGGCGCCGAGCAGCGTGAATACGATGTAGAGCCACTTGTAGGGGAGTTTGGCTTTGTCCCCGGCGACGTATTCGATTCCCTTTTCGCCGTAGTAGGACCAGGCGATAACCGTCGAGAAGGCAAACAGTATGACACCGACCACCACCATCCACCTGCCATATACCGGCAGGGCGGCGTTGAACGCATCCATCGTCAGGACGGCGCCGGTTTGCCCGGAAGCCCAGGCGCCCGATGTGACGATCACCAGCCCGGTCATTGAACAGATCACGATCGTGTCGATAAACGGACCCAGCATCGCCACCAGCCCCTCGCGCACCGGCTCTTCCACCTTGGCGGTCGAATGAGCCATTGCCGCCGATCCTTGTCCGGCCTCGTTGGAGAACAGGCCGCGACGAAGGCCCCACGATATCGTCATCCACACGGTCACGCCCGACGCGGAACCGCCGACAACGGCGGTGGGATTGACGGCGTGATAAAAGATCAACTCAAAGGCGGGAATGATCTGGTCGGCGTTGATAGCGAGAATCACCAGGGCCGATACCACATAGACGATCGACATGATGGGAACAAGATAGGAGGCCACATGGCCGATCCGCTTGATCCCCCCGATGATGACGCTTCCCACGAGGGCGGCCACCACGAATCCGATCGCCAGTCGAAATGCGCCCTGCGATTCGGGAGAGATCTGGAGTGCATCCACCAGTGAATGCGCCATCGTGTTCGACTGGACCATGTTGCCCGCGCCGAACGCCGCGATCGCCGTACAAATCGCAAACATCCAGGCCAGCGGCTTGAAGCGCCGGCCCAGGCCCATTTCAATGTAATACATCGGGCCGCCCCGCACGTTGCCGTCGGGATCAATCTTCCGATACATGATCGCCAGCGTACACTCGGAATACTTGATCGCCATGCCGAAAAAGGCCGACACCCACATCCAGAATACCGCTCCCGGTCCACCATAGTAAATGGCGATTGCGACACCCGCGATATTGCCGATGCCGATGGTTGCCGAGAGGGCCGCCGACAACGCCTGGAAGTGCGTCAACTGACCCTGGTGGTCGGGATCGTCGTATCGCCCCGAAGCGATGGCGACGCCGTGCGCGAATCCCCGGATCTGAACGAATAGCATCCGGACCGTCAGCACCACGCCCGTCAGGAGCAACTAGCCGACCATCGGGATCCCCCACACGAATCCGGAGATCTCGCCGAGGATGTAGTTGAGCTGATCCATGGATGATCGGTAGATACGATACGGGCCGCCCATTGGCAACCGGAAATATCGCCGGCTGCCGAGAAGGCTCAGTTCACGGGGGGCGGTTCGGGCGGAATGAAGCCGCGAAGTATTTTCAGGGGACGGTCGTGCAGCCGGGCGCCGTCCAGCGCCGTCATCGCCGCGGTCGACTCCGCCGGGCTGCCCATCTCGACATAAGCGAATCGACGCGATTCACCCGTGCGCTGGTCGCGCACGATCTCCACATGACGAACGTCACCATGCGCCGAGAACAGCAAAGACAGATCGCGTTCGGTTGTCTCGCTTGCCAGGTTTCCGACGTACAGTTTCATAACGCAGTCAACTTCATTCCCGTGGACGCACACATGAAGGTATTCTGATAGTGATCCGCAGCGCAGCGCAATATATAACATTTGACCCCGTTCGTCAATGGCGCGATGCGCTTCAAATCGGACTTGCACCGGTAACAAGACGCCGCTATGTTGCCCGCAGATACGGTTATTCATGCTGAAGGAGAGGCATTCATGTCTGATTTCCAGTTTATCCACGCCCGCCAGATACTCGACAGTCGCGGGACACCGACGGTCGAGGTGGACGTGTGTCTGAGCGACGGAACGCTCGGGCGGGCCGCCGTACCGTCGGGAGCATCGACCGGCGCCCACGAAGCGGTGGAACTGCGCGACGGCGTGGCGACCAAATATTTCGGCAAAAGCGTCGAGAAGGCCGTCAAAAACGTCAACGAGAAGATCGGGCCCGCGCTGATCGCCGACGAGATCGACCCGTACGACCAGGTGACGCTGGACAACTACCTGATCAAGCTCGACGGCACGGAGAACAAGGGGAAACTCGGCGCCAACGCGCTGCTCGGTGTCTCGCTGGCCACCGCCAAAGCGGCGGCCGAGAGCCGCGGGCGGTTCCTGTACGAGTATATCGGCGGCTGCAACGCCAAGATCCTGCCGGTCCCGATGATGAACATTCTGAACGGCGGCAGGCACGCCGACAACAACGTCGAC
This sequence comes from Candidatus Zixiibacteriota bacterium, assembly GCA_034003725.1. Classification (NCBI taxonomy): domain Bacteria; kingdom Pseudomonadati; phylum Candidatus Zixiibacteriota; species Candidatus Zixiibacteriota bacterium. The sequence goes on along the minus strand of JAVEYB010000006.1, from coordinate 8,472 downwards.
CTGCAGGAGTTCATGGTCATGCCGGTCGGCGCGGCCGACTTTCCGTCCGCGCTGCAGTTGGGCGCCGAGATATTCGGACATCTCAAAAAGGTGCTCAAAGGCAAGGGGTACAACACGGCGGTCGGCGACGAGGGTGGATTCGCGCCGGATTTGAAGTCCAACGAAGAGGCGCTGCAGGTGATCATGGAGGCGATCAAGAACTCCGGCTACAAAGCGGGCAAGGACGTCATGATCGCGCTCGATCCGGCCTCAACCGAGTTTTACGACGCCAAGTCCAAAAAGTACAATCTCGCCGCCGAGAACCGCAAGCTCAGCTCGGCACAGATGATCGACTTCTATGAAAAGCTCTGCGATACGTACCCGATCATTTCGATCGAAGACGGTCTGGCCGAGGACGACTGGGCCGGGTGGAGCAAGCTGACCGAGCGGCTCGGCAAGCGCGTCCAGCTGGTCGGCGACGACCTGTTCGTGACCAACATCAAGCGCCTTTCGCGCGGCATCAAAGAAGGATCGGCCAACTCGATCCTGATCAAACTGAACCAGATCGGCACCCTGACCGAGACGCTCGATGCTATTGCGATGGCGCAAAAGGCGGGCTGGACGGCGGTGGTGTCCCATCGGTCGGGCGAGACCGAGGACGCGACGATCGCCGATGTCGTCGTAGCCAGCGGGGCCGGGCAGATCAAGACCGGATCGATGTGCCGGTCGGATCGGATTGCCAAATACAACCAGCTGCTGCGCATTAGAGAGACAATCGGCGCCGCCGCGCAATATCCCGGCATGACGGCATTTTACAACATTCGACCCTAAGTCGAACGAATTCCGCGGCTTGATCGACCGGAAGCCCGATGGCTTCCGGTCTTCTTTTTGCCCGCCATCGACGTTCTCATAAAGATCGGGCTTTGCCGACGCCGATACATAGACAGACAGCACGGAAAGCCCATGAGAACACGAATCCTTGCGTATTTTGCCGTTGTCTTGGCGCTGGTGGTGGTGGACTGGAAAACGTTCGGCCCGCCGCCGGTCGTCAAAACGGTCAGCCTTGCGATCACGAACGATCCGTTGGCCCGGTTCAACCGGGTCGACACGCCGCTGGCCGACAGCCTGCTCGATATCTTCCGGGGCATGTCGGTGGCGGTGACCCATAACCGGCCCGATGTATTCCAGGCGTTTTTGCATCCCGATGCGCGCGGCGAACTGCAGCTTCGAACGCAGCATTACGGGTTTCAATCGCTCATGGCCTATCTGCATAACCACGCCGGGGACTGGCCCAATCCCGACACGCTGATCCTTACCGATCTCGTGCACGACAGCCTCAACGCCCGGGTCACGCTGGTGGGACGCGGACGGTACTGGGGCAGCGGCCCGGACCGTATCCGCTATACGTTTTTGCTCTTTCGCGCCAGCCCGAAAGGTTGGAGGCTGTCCGCCCTGAGCGCGCTCGAAAAAGAACCGAGCGACATCTACGGTCATCCCATGAGCTACCACGAGACCGAACTGCCGCCGAAACTGAGATTTCCGCGCGCCTTTTGAGGCTCGGGGGAGTCGTTCCGACCGGATTTTTCGTCGTACAAGATTGACAGCCGGCGTCTTACGCGGAAATGGCTTTGTTTTGTCATTTTCGGGGTTCCCTGACAATGCGTCGTCTTGTGATGAACCAAACCGGGCGACCGGGCAGCTCCGGCGCCGGACAGGGTTAGAGTGCCGACGACCACCCTCTACGTAAGGGGCCGTATCCATTTTTCCCTTCAAGATTGCAGTGAAACCGTCGGTCGGATTGCAGCTGCGCTGTGTGACACCCTGCCCACGAGACAGCTACTGACCGGCCCGGAGGGGAAACACCCCGGGGCTGATGTCGAAAAAAACGGCGGATCGTATCACTCGCAACCGTGGTCAGTATGACGCCGATGAGATTCAGGAAGCTCCCCGGACACATCATATCGGCGATACGGGACGACCACGAAGTTATTCTCGCATGGTTGGTGCTTGGTGTCGCCGATCCGCAGCGTGCCTCGTCCCCTTGCGGTGAGGTTATGCTTCGACTCCGCTCAGCATGACAGCAGGGAGAGCGCGCTCGGGTGCGCAGCGAACAGAGAGCAGCATCAGATGAGTCGCCTGACGGGCAACAAAAAGACCCGTCGCGCGGACGCGGACGGGTCTTTTATGTCAAGCGATTGATGTCAGAATCGCACAGCGATGGTCGCTTAGTGACGACGGTAGCTGCGACGACGGGTGCTCGGACGAGCAACGCGACGGCGCGAGGACGCCCAGCGGCGCTTCGTGACCTGACGACGGCTGACGGCCTTGCGGCTGGTAACCGGGCGACGACGAGCGGACTTCTTCGTCTTCGTGACGCCGCTGTTGCCCTTCCACACGGACGGGTTAGCCTTCTTGATGTTCAGATCGCAGGCTTTGTAGCGCACGGAGTACACCGAACGACCGAGCTGACGAGCAACCCACGACGTCTCGTTGTTGCGGTAGTACTTGCGGATGAACGCGATCTCTTCCCTGCTCCACGGCTTACCGGCAACACCGCGACGCCCATACTGCTTGCGGGGCGTGCTGCGCTTAGCGGTTCTGGTTCTCTTGGTAGCCATGCGTTACTCCTTTTGTGAGTCGTTAAAGCATGCAGCCGTCGCCTCCCCCTCGGAGCCGCGGCCGCTGTATCAACTTACTGAATTTCATCGGACTCTCCGCAAAATCCTTGACCGCAATCGCTTACCTTTTTTGCCGTTGCGAGTGGACCCCCGGCCCCGGTCGCACGGTCGTCCCCCGGACCCGACCAGCGGGTACAGCCGCTCCAGGCGCTCTGCGGCCCCAATCGGCCGCGTGACAATCCGGTGGTTGGACCGCATCGACACAGTCGTTCGTATTGCAGGACAATGACTTGCGAGTAATTATAGATATATAGGTCCGTGTTGACCATCAGCCCACCCCCGACACCGGCCGGACCCGACAGGACAGACCGCACGCTCCGGGACGCGCCGAACCGCGCCGCAACGACGCGCGGAATTTGTTCAATTATTTAGCACGGCCCGATCGGTCAGTAGCGCCGTCCGCCGCTTTCCACCGCACGAGCGCCCGCCCCACCGCGTGCGGCGCACCGTGCTGTTTTAGTCTTGCCCCGGCAACGGCGGCATCCTTTATTCCGCAAAGGGCGAGATCATCACACAGATCATGAAACGCGAACACGTTCTCATTTCGCTGTTCTTCCTCGTTGCGGCTGCGTCGTTCTACCTGTTCTACCGGGTGATCGTCCCGTTTTTCGTGCCGATCTGCTGGGCCGGCGTGTTTGTGATCCTGTTCTACCCGCTGTACGAACGTCTGCTGCCACGCGTACGCCGCAAGGGGGTGGCGTCGCTTATCATGTGCATCATGATTCTGCTGCTGATTATAGGTCCGGTGGGCTACCTGGGAGTGGCGCTGGTGTCCGAGGCCGGCGACGCGGTCACCTATATCAACGAGATGTACAAGTCCGGGCAGTTGAACCAGATGTTTTCATTCAACCTGCCGTGGATGCAGGGGCTCAAGGAACAGCTCAGCAAGTACTATGACGTGAGCACGATCAATATCGAAGCAATCGCCAAGGACGCGATCGACGCGGTCTCCAGCGTACTGGTGGCGCAGACCCGAAACCTGCTCGCCAACGGCGCGCAGGCGGTCTTCTATTTCGTGCTGATGATGTTTACGATGTACTACTTTTTCAAAGACGGCGCGCAGTTGATCGAGCGCGTCCGCCGTCTCATGCCGCTGACGTCGACACAGATCAACATAACGTTCCGTCAGTTGCACGACATCATTCAGGCGACCATGTACGGGGGAATAGTGGTCGCGCTGATCCAGGGGCTGCTGGGCGGGATCCTGTTCTGGGCGGTCGGGATACCGTCGGCCGTGTTCTGGGGAGCGGTGATGGCGTTTCTATCGATCATCCCGGTGCTCGGAGCGTTTGTCGTCTTCATCCCGGCGGCCTTCATACTCGCGCTCACCGGCGCGTGGGGTAAGGGACTGATCGTGCTCGCGTTCGGCACCATCGTCATTAGCCAGATCGACAATATCCTCCGTCCGATGCTGATCGCCGGTAAAGCATCGATGCACCCCCTGCTGCTGTTTTTCTCCATCATGGGGGGGATTGCGATGTTCGGGCTGCTCGGCGTGATCCTCGGACCCATTGTGGCGGCGATATTCGTGACGCTGCTGAGGATATTCGAAATCAAGCTTCACCCTGATGCCGCGACCTCGACTCCGGACGCCGAAGAGGTGTAGCCGCGCCGATCTGTCCTACCGAATCCGCCTCAGATTCACCGTAAAGCCCGTCCGCGTTCCATCGTCCTTGACCCCGGTCACTTCGATCACAAGGCTGTCGCCGCCGATCGCCTGATAGATGATGTCGTTCGGGAAGTCGTGATCGGGATTGCTGAATTTCGCGAGACGCGCCTCCGAATCGAACGCCGTCATCGTGAATGACACGCTTTCCCGGCCGCCGGGATACGGCGTCATCACCACGAAACTGTCGACCATGTGGAAACGTTCGAACTCCACGAACGCCGGCCGGTCGGGCGGGAACTCCTTGCTGACACTCAGAATCTGGCCGCCTTCGGGAGATGTGTAGATGGCCTCGAAGACGTTTTCCCCCAGCATGCCGCGCCAGTGACCCTCCAGCCAGTGAAGCTGTGCAATCTGTTTGGGTCCGGTAAACGCCGCGGCGAGAGAGCAGAACGATACCACCGCCGCAGCCGCGATAACCATCGCCGCTCGACTCTTTCCTGTCCGATGGCCGATAACACTCAATTGGTTCATGTTCGTGTTGCTCCTTTGTCTATGCAAGGTAGCCAGGGCCTCGCGCTTTTGCCAGCGCCAATGTCAATCGGCGGCGCGGGCCGGGCAGCGGCTGATAAAAGTAAGCAGAATTGACCGGAGAAAAGCAGTAGCTCCCCGGTGGGGTTTATTTCAGCAAACCCGATACAATTATCAGGGGTTCTCCCGTGGCGGACGTTGAGTTTGTGAACCGAAACACCGCGCCGCGTGTTTCGGGAATCGAACGAGGAATCAACCATGCAGCACGAAAAGCTGTTTTTATACTACTACCCGGACCGGACCGAGGGCGTCACTGATATTGTCGAAACCGCGCGGAAATACAAGCTCGACCTTGCGGTTGTCAATCTCAAGGAAACGACTCAGGTCGAGGCCGACGTTTTGCAGTGGGTCGACAACAGGCGCGACTACCTGCCGTTGCTTCGTATCGGCGATGAAAAGATCCGAGGCTTCTTCTTTGCGCCACGGGGCGCGCTGCTGGTGCGCTTGTTCGGCGATACCATCGACCACCGGGCCGCTCCCTCCGGCGCCGTGACGATCTACACAACCTCGACCTGCGGCGGCTGCAGGGCGCTGACCGGCTGGCTGGCCATGGTCGGACTCGAATTCACCGTCGTCGATATCGACCGCGTCGACGGTCTCGCCGACCGGCTGATACGATGGTCCGGCGGGCGACGGATCGTGCCGACCGTCGAGTTCGAACACACCTCGCGGCTGTTCAATCCCGGTATTCCCCTCATGAGCCGGTATCTGGCTCGTCGATAACCGGGCGGATCGCGGCTTTCTCTTCAAGAGGTTAATCGCTATATTGCCGGTCGGGTCGGCCGTTCTTGCTTTCCGGGCGGCTTCCGGATTTTTAAGAGAGGGTGACGGATGAAAGGTAAGCGGGTCCTTATCACCGGCGGCGCCGGATTTCTCGGGTACCATCTCGCCCAGCAGCTCCCATCGAAAGGGGTTGCGTTTTTGGCGTTTAACGATATCGCGCCGTTTTTCGAAAACGAATACCCCGAAGGCAGCCTGCTGGTCAATGTCGACGTGCGCGACAAGGAGAAGATGCGCGCGCTGATCCGCGACAACAAAATCGACATCATCGTGCACGCCGCCGCGGCGCTGCCGCTCTGGCCCAGGCAGGAAATCATGTCGACCAATATCAACGGCACGCGCAACGTACTGGAACTGGCGGCCGAACTCGCCGTCGAACGCGTGATCTATATCTCGTCGACCGCGGTCTACGGGGTCCCGGACAAACACCCCCTGGTGGAATCCGACCCGCTGGTCGGTGTCGGGGCGTACGGGACGACCAAGATCGAGTCGGAGCGCATGTGCGCGCAGTACCGGGAGCGCGGCATGTGCGTGCCGGTGATTCGGCCCAAGACCTTTATCGGGACCGCGCGGCTCGGGGTGTTTCAGATCCTGTATGACTGGGTCGACTCCGGCAAGCGCATCCCGGTGATCGGCAGCGGCGAAAATCTGTACCAGCTGCTCGAGGTCACCGATCTGATCGATGCCATTTATCTTGCGGGGTCGGTCGATCCGGCGCTGGCCAACGACGTCTTCAATGTCGGCGCGCAGCATTTCGACAAGGTGAAAACGGATGTCGGGGCGTTGTGCGATTTCGCGGGCAACGGCGCCCGGGTGCAGCCCACTCCGGCCGCGCTCGTGAAAGGGACTCTGGCCGTGTTTGAATTTCTGCGGATTTCGCCGCTGTACAAATGGGTGTACGGCACGGCGGACAAAGACTCGTACGTGTCGACGCAGAAGATCGAGGAAAGGCTCGGCTGGAAATCGCGTTTCTCGAATCAGGACGCGCTGATTGCGTCGCACAGGTGGTACCTCGAACACAAGGACGAACTGGCGCACGTGAAGTCGGGCGTGTCGCACCGCGTCGGCTGGGACCAGGGTATTTTGAAGTTGGTGAAGAGGTTTTTGTAGGGAAGAAAACGTGCGGCGCCGCAAGCCCTGTAGGGTGGGTCCGTCTTCGAACCCGCCGCTGGGATCTGATTGGCTTCAATCGCTAACTAAGCTCGTTGTCCTCGGCCGGGTGGCCCACCTTCCAGGTGGGATCCCGTCAACCCTCCCGCCCGGCAGGGGTCGCACATAGCTGCTATGGGTTCTCTGATTTGACCCTCGTCCTCTCGGTCGTGACGCTCGTGCTTCCTCAAACCCATCCCCTCGCACTTTCGCTACACCTTTGATGGTAAAAACGGCGCCTCCTCCTATGTAGAGATTGCGGTGCCGCATGGCCGCCGCGCCACCAAAAAAGGAGAACAAAAAATGGGGGCCCCCTAAAAATGACAAAACGAACCTATTTCCCCGTAACTGTCGGCGATTCACGTTTGTACAACGAAAAAGTTGTGTTTTCACTCTCCCGCCCAGATTGCGCTTTGATCCCCGCCTATACCCCCAGGAAGTTACTTCTCCGATTGGATGTCAAGAAGTTGTTGCAGGGAGATGTGCGACATGGCGGTTTCGAGGACGGAACCGCCCCACGGGGGCTTGTTGCGCGGTGCACGAGGACGTACACCACGCACAAAGATTGGCATGGCGGTTTCGAAGACGGAACCGCCCTACGGGGGCTGTCAGGCGGGGTCGCCTGACAGCACGTTCATGTTCGACATCTCACTCAAACACGGCGATCACCGGGGCGTGATCGGAGGGTTGCTGCCCCTTGCGCTCATCGCGGTCGATCTGAGACGCCACGCACGTCTTCGCGAGCGACGCGGTCGCAAGGATGTGGTCGATCCGGAGGCCGTCGTTTTTCGGGAAGGCCAACTGTCGATAGTCCCACCACGAGTACACGCCGCCGTCGGGACTCTTCCGACGGAAGACATCAACCAGCCCCCAATCGCATATCCGCGCCAGCGCGTCACGCGCGGGCGGTGCGCACAAGACCGAATCGGCCCAGCTTACCGGGTTGGCGACATCGGAATCGTCGATCGCGACATTGGTGTCGCCGCACAGCAGCAAAAGCTGCGAGGGATCAAAATCCCGGTCGAGTTTGGCGCGAAGCCGCTTCATCCAGTCGAGCTTGTACTCCCACTTCTCCGAGCCGACCGTCCCGCCGTTCGGGAAGTAGCCGCAGATTACGCGCACGCCGTCGATGTCGGCGGAGATCAGCCGTGCCTGCGGATCATCGGAGCCGTCATCAAACCCTCGGCGAATGTCGCCCGGCTCCGATTTGCTCAGCAGCGCGACCCCGTTGTATGTCTTCTGCCCGAACACGGCGGCATGATAACCGGCCGAGGAAATCTCATCGCGCGGGAAGTTGTCTTCGATAGTCTTCAGCTCCTGCAGGCAGACGATATCGGGCTGATGACGCTCCAGCACGGCAAGCAGTCTCGCGAGACGGCTCCGTATGGAATTGACGTTCCAGGTTATGATTTTCATAGGTCCAAGATATGAATGATAGTCGGACAGGACAAGGGTGGTTGTGGCTGTCGGATGTACTCGTTTGCCGTGGCGGACGAGAAGCATCCGACAGAACAGTGGAAGTTCCGGCAGGTGCTTGGGCGCCGCAGGCGCGCGACACCTGCCGGCGGGTTCGAAGACGGTGTACGGTGTCAAGACATGTGTTACATATTGTGTCAGGACATTGGTTACAGTTTCTGTTTCTGCACCGGTTGGAGGAGTGTCACCGATGCTCCCGTTGTGAGATCGATC